>JAFAQJ010000190.1 GCA_019246455.1 Pseudolabrys sp. | reverse complement strand
CCGCTCACGCGGATGGCGACGCCGCTGGCGCGGCTCGCCGCGTCCGGCGCCGTTATCGTTCTTTCCGGCCTGTTGCCGTCGCATGCCAACGCAGCCCGCGCCGCTTATAGCGCGCAAGGATTGCAGCTCGAGCGCCGCCTCGACCGCGAAGGCTGGACGACGCTCATCATGGCGCGGCCCAAACGAAAACCGCCCCGGCCAAGGCCGAGGCGGTTTCGTTAGTCGCTGTCGTCGTGGACGCGATTACCAGCCGCCGAACGGCTCGTCCTCGCGGCCAAAGCGATGAAGCGCGAGCTCGCGTTGCGCCTGCTTGAGACGCGCTTCCATCAACGCGTTCCAGAAACGGGCGAAACCACCCTTGCTGGCGGTCCTTTTGCGCGGCTTCGACTTCAGGGCACCAGCCGCTGCGCGGGCCACGCCATAGGTCACTGCAACCATCGTGTTCTCCTCAAAATCCGGCCGGATCGTTCCGGCGAACCCTTTGTTTCCTTGCCTATTGCGGTGCAATATAAACGGGTCGAGCCATGCACGGTATGCATGAAAGCGCATATCTCGTAGTCTTTTCAGCATGATAGGGGTTAACGATTGAGCAAATGCGGGTCTCGATTTGATTCGCGAAAGCGCGTTGCACAATTGGGGTCGGCGACGAACGATTATTCCAACGCCGTTTGCCGGGGTCCGGCACGCTCCCTAGAGTGCGCCCGCCATGCCGGCCGAATTTCAAAACTTCGACATCAAGAATGAACGCGCCGCCGTCGCTGGCCGTGTCGCGGCGCTACGCGGAGAACTCAAGAAGCGAAACCTCGACGGCTTGCTGGTGCCGCGCGCCGATCGCCAGCAAAACGAATACGTGCCGGCCTCGGAAGAGCGGCTCGCCTGGCTGACCGGCTTCACCGGCTCGGCCGGGTTTGCGATTGTCACAGCCGACAAGGCCGCGCTGTTCGTCGATGGCCGTTACACCACGCAGGTGCGCGACCAGACCGACACCAAGATCTTCGACATCCAGCATCTGGTCGAAGCGCCGCCCGAGCAATGGCTCGAAGCGAACATCAAAGCTGGTGGGGTGATCGGTTATGACCCGTGGCTGCACACAGCCGACCAGGCCGAGAAAGTAGCAAAGGCCTGCGAGAGCGCCGGCGCTTCCCTGAAGGCGGTGATGGACAACCCAATCGACACATTGTGGCGCGAGCGCCCGGCACCGCCCGCAGGGCTCGCCGTGCCGCACAACATCAAATTCGCGGGTGAAAGCGCTGCCGACAAAATCAAGCGCGTGCGCGCCGAGCTGGCGAAATCGAAAGCCGGCGCCCTGCTCGTCACCGATCCGCAGGCGGTGGCCTGGACCTTCAACATTCGCGGCTCGGATTTGCCTCACGTGCCGCTAGTTTTGGCGAATGCGCTGGTGCCGAGCGAAGGTCGGCCCGCGCTCTACATCGAGAGCCGCAAGCTCGACAACGCGGTGCGCCGCGCGCTCGAAGAGGTCGCGGACGTGCGCACGCCGGACGATCTTGCCCGCGATCTTGACACACTCAAGGGCAAGACGGTGCGTATCGACCGCGCCAGCGCCGCCGATGCGCTCACCCGCGCGATGACCGATACCGGCGCGAAAGTCGTGCGCGGCGCCGACCCGATCGCGATCATGAAAGCGATCAAGAACCACGCTGAAATCGCGGGCTCGCGCGCCGCCCACAAGCGCGACGGCATGGCGATGGTGCAGTTTCTGGCCTGGTTTGACCGCGAAGCGCCGGGCGGCAAGCTGACCGAAATTGATGCCGTTGAGCGGCTCGAAGGCTTCCGCCGCGAGACCGGGAAGCTCAAGGACGTGTCGTTCCCGACGATTGCCGGCAGCGGGCCGAATGGCGCGATCGTGCATTATCGTGTCACCCGCGATACCAACCGCATAATCGGCTCCGGCGAGCTGTTCCTGATCGATTCCGGCGCCCAATACCAGGACGGCACGACCGATATCACCCGCACTGTCGCGGTCGGCGCGCCGAGCGATGAAATGCGCGACCGCTTCACCCGCGTCCTAAAAGGCCATATCGCCATCGCCACGGCGATCTTTCCGGAAAGCACCACCGGTGCGCAGCTCGATCCTTTGGCCCGCGTCGCACTGTGGCAGGCGGGCCTCGATTACGACCACGGCACCGGTCACGGCGTCGGCAGTTATCTCTCAGTGCACGAAGGCCCGGCGCGTATTTCCAAGCTTGGCACGGCGCCGTTACGCCGCGGCATGATCCTGTCGAACGAGCCGGGCTACTACAAAGCCGGCCGCTACGGCATCCGCACCGAGAACCTGGTGCTGGTGATCGCCGAGGCGGAGCCTCCCGGCGCCGAAAAACCGCTCAACGCGTTCGAAACTTTGACGCTCGCGCCGATCGATCGGCGGCTGATCGATGCGCGCATGCTCAGCGGCAAGGAGCGCGCCTGGCTCGACAGCTACCACGGCCGAGTGATGGAAGAGATCGGGCCCTTGGTCGACAAGTCGGCGCAGAAATGGCTCGAAGCGGTGACGCGGCCACTCGCCACCGGTTATCTATCCACCGATAAGTGAGAGCCACTCGTCTTCGGTGAGCACCTTGACGCCCAGCTTCTGCGCCTCGGCGAGCTTCGAGCCGGCGCCCGGTCCGGCCACCACGTAATCGGTTTTCTTCGAGACCGAGCCCGCGGCCTTGGCGCCCAAACGCTCCGCGGTGGCCTTCGCCTCGTCGCGGGTGAACTTTTCCAGCGAGCCGGTGAACACCACGGTCTTGCCGGCGACCGGAGAATCCTTCTTCGGCTTTTCGGCGTTGAGGATTTTCACCTGCTTGACCAGCCGTTCGACGCTGTCGCGGTTGTGGCGCTCGCCGAAATACTTGGCGACGCCCTGAATGACGGTGTCGCCGATCTGGTCGAGCGCATCCATCTCCGCAATGGCTTCGGCGTCGCCCTTGGCGACTGCGAGCGCAGCATCGTGGAATGCGTCCCATGAGCCATAGCCGCGCGCCAAAGCCGTGGCCGTGGTCTCGCCGACTTGCCGCATGCCGAGCGCATAGATGAAACGTTCGAGCGCGACTTCGCGCCGCGCCTCGATGGCATTGACGAGATTGCGGACCGAGATGTCGCCAAAGCCCTCTTCGGCGAGCAGCTCTTTGCGGTGCTTCTTGTCGAGCGTGAAGATATCGGCCGGCTCCTTGAGCCAGCCTTTGTCGAAAAACAACTGAATTTGTTTTTCGCCGAGCCCGTCGATGTCGAAGGCGCGGCGCGACACGAACAGCATCAAATGCTGCACCTTCTGGAATGGGCAGGCCAGTTCGCCAGTGCAGCGCGAGCGTGCGCCCTCCTCGCCGGTTGAAGTCTCCTCGCGTACCACATCGGTCTTGAGATCACAGGGGCACTTTTTCGGGAAGTGGTAGGGCTTGGCACTTTTCGGCCGCTTATCCGTGACCACTTCGACGACCTGCGGGATAACGTCGCCGGCGCGCTGGATCACCACAGTGTCGC
>JAFAQJ010000188.1 GCA_019246455.1 Pseudolabrys sp. | reverse complement strand
CTACCGCACCTCGGCCGAGAGTCCGATCGTCAAGACACTGGTCGAGGCGGCGGAAGCCGGAAAATCCGTCACGGCGCTGATCGAATTGAAGGCGCGCTTTGACGAAGAAGCCAATATCCGCTGGGCGCGCGACCTCGAGCGCGCCGGCGCGCAGGTCGTGTTCGGCTTTATCGAGCTCAAGACCCACGCCAAGCTGTCGATGGTCGTGCGCCGCGAGGGCGGGGCGCTGGCAAATTACGTGCATGTCGGCACCGGCAATTATCATCCGGTGACTGCGCGCATCTATACCGACCTGTCGTTCTTTACCGCCGATCCGGCGATCGCGCACGATGTCGCGCGCATCTTCAATTACATCACCGGTTACGCCGAGCCGGCCGAGCTCGAAAGAATGGCGGTATCACCGCTCAATCTGCGCAGCCGCGTTCTCGAACACATCGCGCGCGAAGCCACCAATGCTAAAGCCGGAAAGCCCGCAGCGATCTGGATGAAAATGAATTCGCTGGTCGATCCCGACATCATCGACGCGCTTTACGATGCATCGAATGCCGGCGTGCAGATCGAACTTGTGGTGCGCGGCATCTGCTGCCTGCGCCCTGGCGTGCCTGGTATTTCCGAGAACATTCGCGTCAAGTCGATCGTCGGCCGTTTCCTTGAGCACGGCCGCATCTACTGCTTCGGCAACGGTCGCCCGCTGCCCGATCCGAAGGCCGCGCTCTATATTTCTTCGGCGGACATGATGCCGCGCAACCTCGATCGCCGCGTCGAGGCGCTATGCCCGATTCTCAACCCGACCGTGCACGAGCAGGTCCTGGGTCAGATCATGGTCGCAAACCTCAAGGACAACGAGCAAAGCTGGAAGCTCTTGCCGGACGGGTCCTCGACGCGCATAAAGGCGGCGCCGGGCGAAGAGCCGTTCAACGCCCACAAGTACTTCATGACGAATCCGAGCCTGTCCGGCCGTGGCAAATCGCTCAAAGAATCCTCGCCGCGTCTCTTCCGCCGGCTCGAAAGCGCCTAGAGGGCGCTACGCCCTTCATCTCAATGCCCAGGGCCGTCTCGATCATGGCCCGCCGATTGCGGTCATCGATATCGGCTCGAACTCGGTGCGCCTCGTCATCTACGAGGGCTTGACTCGTTCGCCGACCCCGATCTTCAACGAAAAGGTGCTGGCGGGTCTTGGCCGCGAAGTGCAGTCGACTGGGCTCCTCGCGATGGACGCGATCGAGAAGGCGCTCTCGTCGCTGCACCGGTTCCGCGCACTGTGCGATACGCTCAAGGTCCGCAAGATGTGGGCGATTGCGACCGCCGCATGCCGCGACGCCCGCAATGGCCCGGCCTTCATCGCCGAAGCCGAACGCATCTGCCGCACCAAGATCTCCGTGCTCTCGGGCAAGCGCGAGGCACATCTCACCGCGCTCGGCATCGTCTCGGGCATTCACAATCCGGACGGTCTGGTCGGCGACCTCGGCGGCGGCTCACTGGAACTCGTCGAGGTTTCCGGCTCGCAAGTGCACTCGGGCCTGACGTTGCCGCTCGGCGGCCTCGCTTTGCAAGATCTTGCCGGCAGGTCGATCAAGAAAGCCGAGCGCGTCGTTGAGGATGCGCTCGACGGACTGAAGCTGCTCAGGCGCGGCAAAGGGCGCACATTCTACGCGGTCGGCGGCACGTGGCGCGCGCTGGCGCGACTGCACATGTGGCAGACCGGCTATCCGTTTCATGTGATGCACAACTATCGTATCTCGGCGCGCGAGGCACTCGAGTTTTCGCGGCTCGTGCACCGGGTCGACGCTGACACGCTGTCGAAGATCGAAGTCGTCAACGAGGCGCGCCGTCCGTTGCTGTCTTATGCCGCGCTGGTCCTTGAAAACCTCGTCAAGGAGATCGAGCCGCGACAGGTCATCATCTCGGTGCTGGGCGTGCGCGAAGGCCTGCTTTATTCGCTACTCAATGCCGCCGAGCAGAAGCGCGATCCGCTGATCACCGCCGCGGCCGACCTTAACATCCTACGCTCGCGCTCGCCGCGCCACGGAGAGGAACTGACGATCTGGACTGACAAACTGATGGCAACTTCCGGCCTCGACGAGACCGCCGACGAGCGGCGTCTACGTCACGCGGCCTGCTTCCTGGCTGACATTGGCTGGCGTGCCCATCCCGATTATCGCGGCGAGCAGTCGATGAACATTATCGCCCACGGCGCCTTCGTCGGTATCGATCATCCGGGCCGCGCATTTCTGGCGCTCACGGTTTATTTCCGCCACGCGGGCTTGAGCGAAGAAGAATTGTCGCCACGCCTGCGCGAACTCGCGACGCCGCGCATGTTGGATCGTGCGCGGGTGCTCGGCGCGGCGTTACGGGTGGCTTATCTGATCAGCGCCGGCCAGAGCGGCGTCCTGCTCAAGACTCCGATCGCCGTGGCGCGCGGCAAACTCGTGCTCAAGCTTCCGGGTCCCTACGCCAAGCTGGGCGGCGATCGTATCTTCAATCGCTTGCGCACGCTGGCGCGGGTGATCGGCCGCGATCCGGTGATGGAAGACTAGTCGCGGTCGAGCGCGATAACGCGGCCATTTTCGACGGCCAACGACAATTTGCCGTGCTTGAGCGCCAGCGCCTTGTCCCCGAACAATTCGCGCCGCCAGCCTTTGAGCGCCGGGACGTCCGCCTCGTCATCGGCGGCGATGCGGTCGAGATCGTCGACCGTCGCGATCACCTTGGCGGCAACGCCATGACGCTCCGCCGTCATGCGCAGCAGCACTTTGAGCAGTTCGACGGTCGCAGCGCCGTTCGGCGCCGGGCGGAAGCGCTCGAGATGCGGCAAAGTCTTCGGGTCGCGCGCCAGCCCACGCTCGACCGCTGCGACAATGGCGTCGCCCCAGCGCGAGCGCTCGAATCCTTTCGGCAATGAGCGCAGATTTCCGAGCTTCTCGACCGAAGTCGGTGCCTGGACTGCGATATCGGCGATCACATCATCCTTGAGCACGCGGCCACGCGGCACGTCGCGAGTCTGTGCCTCGCGCTCGCGCCAGGCCGCGACTTCGATCAGCACTGCGAGCTCTTTCGGCTTGCGCACGCGGCTCTTCAGCCGTCCCCAGGCGCTGTCCGGGTCCATGCGATAGGTCTCGGGCGAGGTCAAAATATTCATCTCGGCCTCGACCCAGCTCGAACGGCCGCGCGCTTCGATGTCTTGCGAGAGCTTGAGATAGACGTCGCGCAGATGCGTGACATCGGACACCGCGTAATTGAGCTGCGCCTCGCTCAGCGGTCGTCGCGTCCAGTCGGTGAAGCGGTTCGATTTATCGAGCGTGTCGCCGGTGATGCGCTGGACGAGCTGGTCGTAGGAAATACTGTCGCCATAGCCCAGCACCATCGCGGCGACCTGTGTGTCAAAGATCGGGTGCGGGATCTTCTTCGCCATGTTCCAGACGATCTCGATATCCTGGCGCGCGGCGTGGAAAACTTTAACGACTTTCTCGTCGTTCATGAGGTCGAAGAACGGCGTGAGGTCGATGCCGGGCGCCAGCGCGTCGATCACCACGGCCTCGTCCGGGCTCGCCATCTGCGCGACGCAGAGCAGGGGGTAATAGGTGGTTTCGCGCAGGAATTCGGTATCGACCGTGACGAAGGCGTGCTTGCCCATATGCGCGCAAGCTTTGGCAAGCTCAGTCGTGGTCGTAATCGGCTTCATTGCGGCATGAGCCTATCGCAAGCCAGAGCGCTGATGGCAAAGCATTTTCGTCGGCCCTGCTGCGGCGGCTTG
>JAFAQJ010000185.1 GCA_019246455.1 Pseudolabrys sp. | reverse complement strand
CCGAATCCGGCCTCGCGTCTGTCACGGGTGGGCCCGAGGCCCCTGCGCGCGTCGGCGCTTCGGTCGTCGATATTGCCGCCGGTCTCAATGCCTATCAGGCGATCCTCGAAGCGCTGATCGGGCGCGGCAAAACCGGCAAGGGCACGGAGATTTCGGTCTCAATGTTCGACGCCATGGCGGAATGGATGACGGTGCCGCTGCTCGCCGGCGAGGGCGGTCAGCCGTTCAAGCGCATCGGGCTTTCCCATGCCGGCATCTCGCCCTACGGCGTATTCAAGACGCGCGACGGCGCCGACATTCTGATCTCGATCCAGAACGACCGCGAGTGGCGTGCGCTCGCTGAGAAAGTGCTGGGCGACGCATCGCTCGGCACCAATCCAACGTACGCGACGGCCACGGCGCGTGTTGCCAATCGCCCAAAAACTGACGGCCTTGTCGCCAAGGTGTTTGGCTCGATCGACGTCGCGCCGTTGATGCAGAAGCTCGAAGCCGCCGATATCGCCTTTGCGCGAGTCAACGACTGGGCGCTGCTGGCGAAGCATCCGCATTTGCGCCGGATCACGGTTGGCGCACCGAGCGGCCCGGTGTCGACGCCAGCGCCGCCGCCAGTGGTCGCTGGGCAGCAACGCCACTACGGTCCGGTGCCCGCGATTGGAGAGCATACGGACAAGATCAAAGCTGAATTCTCTCGTTAGGAGGAAGTGGGGTTATGGACATTGGGTTCATCGGCTTGGGCAATATGGGGCAGCCGATGGCGCGCCGGCTGATCGAAGCCGGTCATACGCTGACGGTCTATGACACGCGCAACGACGCGGTAGCGCCGCTCGTGGCGCTCGGCGCCAATCTCGCTTCGTCGCCGCAGGACGTCGCCGACCGCGTCGAGACCGTGATGGCATCGCTGCCTGAGCCGCACATTGTCAGCAAAGTCGCGACTGGCGAGGGTGGACTGATCGCGGGCAAGCGCATCAAGCGGTTTGTCGATCTGTCGACGACCGGCTCGCGCACCACCATCGAGGTCGCAGCGGCATTGTCGAAAAGGAACATCGTGCAGATCGATTCCCCCGTATCGGGCGGCGTCGGCGGCGCCGTCAAAGGCACGCTCGCAGTGATGGTGTCCGGTCCCGCCGCCGATGTTGCCGTGCTCAAGGACGTACTGGCGGTGTTCGGCAAAGTGTTCGTGGTTGGCGAGAAACCCGGCATGGGTCAGACCATGAAGCTCGCCAACAACGTGCTGTCAGCCTGCAACATGGCGGCGGCCTGCGAAGCCGTGGTGCTCGCGGTCAAATCCGGGCTCGATGCCAAGGTGGCGGTTGACGTTATGAACGCCGGCTCCGGCCGCAACTCGGCCACGCAAGACAAATTTCCGAAATCGATCCTGACCCGCAAGTTCGATTGGGGTTTTGCGACCAGCCTGATGACCAAGGATGTGCGGCTCGCGCTGCAGGAAATGAAGGCGTTGAACGTCCCTCATGACATCATGGATGCGGTCGAGCGCGCCTGGGAGACGGCGATTACCGAACTCGGGGCCGGCAGCGACTTCACCGAAATCGTCAAGCCAGTTGAGAAACGCGCCGGTCTTGTGGTCGGCGGCGAAGCGTGAGGCAGGAATGAGCGACATTCACGCGATTTACGCGATCAAATATGGCGGCCACGACCGTCCGGCCTCGGAAAACTATATCGGCGGCGATCCGCATAATGGCAGCGAGCCGCTGACTTACTACGTCTGGGCCGTGACCGGTCCGCACGGCACGTTTGTGGTCGATACCGGCTTCGATGAGGAAGTCGCGCGCCGACGCAATCGCAAGATCGGCCCGAGTGTCAGCGAAGGGCTCAACGCCGTCGGCATCGCGCCGGACAGCGTCAAGGACATCGTCATCACCCATCTGCACTACGATCATGCCGGCAACACCGCGGCGTTCCCGAATGCGCGTTATCACTTGCAGGATTGCGAGATGGAATACGCGACCGGCCGCTGCATGTGTCACCAATTTCAACGGTTTCCGTTTGAGTGCGATTACGTCGTCGACATGGTGCGCAAGGTTTATGCTGGTCGCGTGCAATTCCATGATGGCGACAGTGAACTCGCGCCGGGACTGACGCTGCACAAGATTGGCGGCCACTCGAAAGGGTTGCAATGCGTGCGGGTGAAGACCAAGCGCGGCTATGTCGTGTTGGCCTCCGACACGGCACATCTCTATCGGCACATCGACGAAGGCAAAGTCTTCCCAATCACCTACAACACCAGTGACGTGCTCGAGGGCTATCAGACGCTCAGAAAGCTCGCGTCGTCGCGCGATCACATCGTGCCGGGCCACGATCCCAAGGTGATGGCGCTTTATCCGGCGGTAAGTGAGAAACTGAAGGGTTGGGCGGTGAAGCTCGACGAAACGCCGAAAATTTAAACCAGACCCAAATCGCCGAACGCCGCGGCGTGGTGGTCGGCGCTCTCCGGTGAGAAGCAGCAGAATGTCACGCGCCTGATGCTGCGCGGATCGGCGGATATTTCGCCGGCAACAGTCGCGACCGCG
>JAFAQJ010000180.1 GCA_019246455.1 Pseudolabrys sp. | reverse complement strand
ATGATTTCGACGTCGCCGATGCTCTTCGAGCTAAATTGGTCGATGGTCACGCCATCTGCATCGAGCGTATTGAAACCGCGCGTCACGTAGGGGACCTTGACCATAACGCCCCACTGACGATTGAACATGTATTCCAATCCGACATTGTGCCAATAAGTGCTCACGCGCTTGTCGATATTGAGGTTTGGATCGGCTTTCGAACTACCAATCCAGTTTCGCGTTTGATCCGACCGGTCCAACTCGTAGAAGATCCTACCGCCGTGGTCGTCTTCCTGCGGCAAGCCGCTGAAGCCGGTGTCGAAGACACTGCACCCGCAAGCGCAGGCCAAGGCGATGCTCGGCGTTGCGATCAGGAACGCGGCTAGCAGTAATGGCGGACTTAGCTTGTTGTGCTTGGATGGTTCGCTGCCAAGCGCCTCGCGATTGAGATGCGTTGTCGCGACGGTCGGAACCGCGCGCAATGATGTCGTGGACATGGGCACTCCGGATTCTTCGAGACATGAAAGGGCTGGCCGCCAAGGCGGCATCACGTCATATGAAGAGCGGAGGACCTCGCGCGGGCTGAAGCTTTACTGCAACAACGGCCGACGCCACAGGCGATATCGGGAAAAAATTCGCCAACAGGCGAAGGGGCACTAATTTTACAATGTGGACGTCGGCAAGCGTCGCCGGTGGCGCTGCGACACTGCACATGATGCAGTGATCGCAAATATCCCCAGGCGCCGGGGCTGGCAGCGCGGGTGCTTCGCCTGAGGCGGCGGTGGTACCTTCAGAGTGGCAGATGACAGAAAATAGATCGGGCGTGATGGCAGCCGTCGGAGCGCCGACGCCGGACAAAATGGCGTTCAGGGCGACCGCATAGATCGCTAGCAGGCTGAGAAGTTGTTTAGCGCCGAAACGCACGGTCGGCCGTGTCCTACTTCTTTGCAAAATATCGTACCGCCGGCGACTTGGCTGATCTAGGTCGTGCGCCGTAAACATTACTAGCGCCATTTTAGCGAGCCGGACTGAGCGGTGACCCTGTCAGTGCCGCTAACCGTTACGGTGCAAAAGTCTCTGGTCCCATTTTCAGGCAAAAATGCTCGAAATTCGCGCGACATTTCAAAGGGCATTTCGCGAAACGCCATTTCGGGGTTCGAATCCTGTGTGGTCAGCCAACCAGTTCAATCTCCAGAGATTTCTGAGGCTGTACGCAAAGGAAGCCCGCTAATTACGGGCTTTCTGCTTCTGCCGGTTATTCCGGAGACGATGGCAGAAGACGTTTTCGATCGAAACACGCGACAAATCTCCCGGCCATTTCGGCAAAGTGGCGAGTTTGGAGGAGACAGGGATCGGAGACCCGGTTCGATTCACTGCGTGGTGGACGTGGCATTGCAGTGTCTGGCCTTCGTCCGCTTTTCTTTTAGATGGGGAGGCGGCATCACGACCTACGCGTGCGAAGAACCCGAAGCGAACATTTAGTCAACTACATCTCGCGCAAATCTATTCCGGCACCTGTACGTGCGGATCATCAGCTCGCACGGAAGTTTGCAATTGGGCTGGATCAGCGTTCCTGCGTCGCGCCCAATCGGCAAGATTGGTCGGGCGATATTTTGGATCAGCACGCCACCGTTGAAATACGCTCACGTCGCATGCACCACAACGCGGACGACTGCTTACTCAATTTGAAATAGGGAAATTTACGTCACTAGATTTGAAATGGCTCTGTCTAGAATCCATAGAGCTGTTTGGGATTTTCGACCAAGATCTTCTGCCGCGCCATGTCGTTCGGCGCCCAATCAAGGAGAGTATCGAGCAGCATCGCATCGTCCGGAATCTGATCGCGCCCCCCATGCGGCCAATTGCTGGCCCAAACGATGCGATCAGGCGCTGCCCTGATGAGCGACCGGGCGATGACGCCAACATCCTCATAAAGTGGGGGTCCAGCTTTCGAGGTCTCGTAGGGCGCTGACGTTTTCACCCAGACGCGTCTGGTATCGAGCAGTCGCAGCAGTGACTGCATCGCCGGATGCTCCGGTGCCACGGGTTCAAAAAACTTGCCGTTGTGATCGATGACGACGGGGCAGGGGAGGCCGCGGATCATATCTATTCGGTTTGGCAGATCGCGCCCGTCGAACTGGAGCTGAACATGCCAACCGAAGTCCGCAATCAGGTTTGCCACCGGCACCAGCATCTCCCATGTGACGACGGACCCACGAGGCAGCAACATAAATCGAGCCCCACGCACGCCCAGCTGGTTCATTCTTGCGATCTCAGCGCGCGGCGTATCGGGCGTCACGACGGTGATCGCGCGGGCCGCACTGCCCAGTTCCTCCAGTGCGTCCAGCGTGCAGCGGTTGTCGGGGCCGTAGGCGCCGGGTTGCACGATGACGGTGTAATCGATGTTGAGTTGCCGCATCTTGACGCGGTATTGCGAAACTGTCGCCAGCGGCGGCGGATAGGGCGCCGTGGCGGCCAGGGAATACTTGTCGGCCGGCCCATAAATGTGGATGTGGCAATCCGCCGTGCCGGCAGGCGCGCGGAGCTTGGGTTTGGTCATCGTAGCGGCGCTAAGGGGTGTCATTTAGCCATCCTGCCCTCAGTGCGTGTGCTGGCCTTCTGTTCAAGAGGCTTGGCAGGACGAGAATGGGCCACATAGAGGATCCGCAATTTAATCTTCCGATTTTTGTCGAGATGACGGTCCATATACTCCGACGCTTGCTTCATCTTTCCGGCCTCGACGAGGTCGAGCATATCGAGGTGTTCTTTCGCTTCGTTGCGAAAGGGCCGCGTATTCGTCATGGCGCGATATTCGAGCAATCGTCGCAACCGGTTGACGCGTTGCACGGCATCATAGAACAGCGGATTGCCGCTGCAGCGCGCCAACATCTCGTGGTAGCGGGATCCGAAGCCGAATAGCTCGACTGAGTCAGTGCCGTGGATCTTGCCATCGAGCAACGCCTGTTGTTCGGCACGGCATCGCGCGAAAGCGTCTCGGTCAGGCGTGAAAGTCGGCTCGAGAAGGGCGGCGGGCTCGATCGCGCGGCGAAACCGGTAGCTCAAGTCGAACGATGTCGCGGTTGTGAGAACGGGCACGAACGCCCAGCCGTAGCCCGGCCGCCGTTCGATCCAGCCTTCCTGCGCCATTCGGTCGACAACACGGCCCACTTCCGCGCGACTGAGGTCAAACCTCCGCCCGAGGTCGGCTTCGGTAAATTCTTCGTCGAGTTTGCCATCCAGCCGTTGCGCAGCGATCTCCCGATAAATCGCCGCATCGTCGCCGCGAGTTAGCCGTTTGCGCGCCTGTTCAAGTGCCGAGCGTGGCGCCTGCGAAACGAAGCAGCCGCGATTGCGATGTTGCTTCACGATCCGCAGCTGCGCCAGTTGCTGCAGCGCTTCGCGAACCGGCGAGCGCGACACGCGGAATTCTTCGGCGATCGCATCCTCGGGAAGGTGGCTGCCCGGGGGCGCCGCGCCGGTTTGCACCATCTCGACAATGCGCAGGGCAATTTGAGCGGTTAGTGCCGACGTTTTCATCTAGATGCCACCCCTGCACCACAGCGATCGCGGGTTGACCAGCAAATCGTATTTTGGCACCATAAAAAACAATCTGCACTCTGGCAACGGCGAATCCGGGAAATGACGGTTGCAGTCAGTCTGCGTCAGGTACGCAAGGCGTTTGGCCCCGCTGCCATCATTCACGGCATCGATCTCGATATTTCCCCGGGGGAATTTGTCGTCTTG
>JAFAQJ010000029.1 GCA_019246455.1 Pseudolabrys sp. | reverse complement strand
TAACGGACGAATGCGTCTGAAACCGTCAACCGATCGGGCGCCGCGAATGGGTCTACGCTGCGGCCCCGAAACTCAAATCGTGTCGTATCCACCGCCCTTGCCGCTTCCGCGAGTAGCGCGGCGCAATCGTCCATCAAAGTCTCGTAGCCCGCGTCGGCGCGGTACCATTCGAGCATTGTGAATTCCGGGTGATGCAGCGCCGTGCGCTCACGATTGCGGAACACTCGCGCGAATTCGAAAATTTTCGTCTCCCCGGCTGCCAGCAATTTCTTGCAGGCGAATTCCGGCGAGGTGCGAAGATAAAGTTGCGAATGGTCGCCGCCCGGACCAACGAGATTAGTGACGAACGCATGCAGATGCGTTTCGTTGCCCGGCGAAACCTGAAGCGCGGCCGTCTCGACCTCGATGAAATCCTGCTGGGCAAACCACTGGCGCAGCGCCTGTGCGATCCAGCTGCGCGCGCGTAGAAACGGCCGGCGGTCGGCATGGACGTGAGACGCCCAAAGAGGCGACGGGCCCTTGGTCAACGTTCACCTCGCATGGCGCCACCGGTTCCGGAAAGGCTGGCATCTGCCCGGAAGATGGGTATGGTGCGCCCCGAATCCGCGGCCAGCGCCGCAAAAGCCTTCTGATCGAGGAACATCGTGAAAGTCATCGCCAGTCAGCTCCGTAAAGGCAATATCGTCGATATCGACGGCAGGCTTTATGTCGTCCTCCACGCCGAGAACTTCCATCCCGGCAAGGGCACGCCGACGACCCAGGTCGATATGCGCCGGATTTCGGACGGCGTGAAGACCCAGCAGCGCTACAAGACCACCGACCAGGTCGAGCGCGCGCATGTCGAGGACCACGAGTTCTCCTACCTCTATCAGGACGGCGACGGCTTCCATTTTATGAATTCGGAAAACTACGAGCAGGTTCAGGTGCCGGAGGACGTGATCGGCGACCAGGCGGCTTACCTTCAGGAAGGCATGAAGGTGCAGCTTGCCGTCCATGAAGGCCTCCCGATTTCGATCGAGCTGCCGCAGAAGGTGACGCTGGAAGTGGTGGACACCGAGCCGGTGGTGAAAGGCCAAACCGCGTCGGGCTCGTTCAAGCCGGCGAAGCTGTCGAACGGCGTGCGCACGATGGTGCCAACCCACATCACCGTGGGCACCCGCATCGTAGTTTCGACCGCCGACGGGTCCTATACCGAGCGCGCCAAGGATTAAGAGCACCGCAGCCATCCGCCTCGCGGTTATCGGCTACCGCCCTTGGCACCGCTCGCCACCCGTTGATAACTTGCAACCCCGGCGACCTGTGGGAAAGCAGTGGTGTCGTTGAAGCATAGCGCAGCAGCGCTCGTATTTTTTATAAGCTCGGCCGCTGTGGCGGACGAGATGCACGCGCCGCGCTTTATCGCATCCAATGCCGATTGGAATGCGGCAGCGAAATCCCTTCCTGATGCTGCTGACGACGCAGCGGCCGCTTTCCCGCCGCTCAACGCCGCGCTTGGCACGCGGTTTCCCGGGATCGAAAAGAGCACGGTGCCGGTCCTGCTGCCGATCGATCTTGCCGCCTACCGCAAGGATAGGGACGCAGACAGCGCGGACGCTGCGACGTCAAACAAATACTTTGGCGACTTCTTCCCCTCGAAATTCTTTCTGGCGGGTCCGGCCGGCTACGACGTGACGTTCTGGATCAAGCCGAGCGAAGCCGGCTTTAAGTTCAATTGGCCAAAGCCGATCGAGATCGAGCTAGGAGGAGCAGCCTACACCTACGATCTCGACGATCCGAACCATCAGGAAATATTCCCGCCACCGAAAGAGCTTGCCGACAAGTTTCCCGGCATAAAGCGCATCCTGCGCGAGAACCATGTGCGCTACGCGTTCGAGCGCTTCGGCGTGCCCTATGTCGTTTCGATCCAGTGCTACGACCGGCGGCCATCGAGCAAATACATCAGTTGCCGCGAGGCCGACCCGGTCGCTATCCGTTTTCTCAATCGCTTGGTCACGGTCGGCGGCACGCCGGGCCAAACGATCGCCGAACCGAAAGTAAACCTGGCTCGCCCCACCGAGCCGGCGAAAGATGGCTTTTCCTACTATGGTCCCGGCGATCTCATTCCGAATTCAGGCTGGCACAAGATGCCAGGCCGCGCCGACTACACCGTCTACGCGCGCGTGCGTTTCCCGATGGAGGCGCCGGCTTACATCAAATCACAATCCTTCCTGCATTGGGGCGACTGTTACCGCACCGGACACGTGGGCCGACTGACGCACGACGCGCCGTATCACTGCAAGGTCAACGACAAACCGCTGGTCTTCAATGAATCGAATCCGGAGAACTTCAATTATCCGTGGCGCGACAATTTCTGCGAGATGCGCGACTTTCTCGTCGGCCAGTGTCCCGGCGGATACGGCCATCAGGGCCAGGATATGCGCCCTTCGAACTGCGTGATCGACAATGACGGCGGTGACCGCTGCCTGCCCTATCAGCACACGATTCTCGCCGTACATGACGGGCTGATGTGGCGCACGCCAGGTAATCTCGGCGCGTATGTCGCGTGGAACACCGCCGACGAGCATGTGCGGTTTCGCTATCTACACATGAACCCGAAGATGATGGACGACGACGGCCTCGTCACCGGTCGCCCCGTCAAGGAAGGCGAGGTGCTGGGCAAGGTCGCGACGTGGGGCGACTACGAATCCGGAACCTCGTACCACCTGCATTTCAATCTTCAGGTTTTCACCAAGGTCGGTTGGGTGTGGGTCAACAATTATATGACGCTCGTGGCCTCCTACGAAAACCTGATCGGCGGCCGCGGCACTGAAATCAAAGCGGGCGATCCGGCACCTGTCATTCCGGACAAACCGCCGGTAGTGCTGCATCCGACCCCGCCGCCCGCCGCGACCGCCGAAGCGAAGCCGGCGGAACCCAAGAGCATGACTGACGCCAAGCCGGTCGAAGCCAAGAGGCCGGAAATCATGAAGGCTGAAAAAGTCGAACCCCCCGCGAAAAAGAAGATGCGACGCAAGAAACGCCATAAACGTCGCAGCGACGACGATTGAGCTATTAGCCACGTTTCAGAAACAGGAGGTCGCGGCCGGTTGTGCGGGGGGGCGCGGCGAATAGACTGCGCGCCATGAGAATCATTGGCTCGCGCCGCACATTTCTCGCCGCCGGTTTTGCCGTCGCCACCTATCTGGCGTTAAACGCCCGCGCTCAAGCAGCCGGATTCCAGAGCTGGGTCGAGGCCTTCAAGCCACGCGCGCTCAAGCGCGGCATTTCGGAAGCGACCTACGATCGCGTGATGAAGGACGTCACGCCCGACACCAACGTCTACGAGTTACAACGCGCGCAGCCAGAATTCACCGAGCAGATGTGGCAGTACATCAACCGCCGCTGCTCCGAATGGCGTGTCATCACCGGAAAAGAGCGCGCCAAGGAATACGACGCGCTGTTCACTCGCATCGAAAAAGACTACGGCGTCGACCGCTATGTGATGCTTGGCCTGTGGGGCATGGAGTCCTCGTTCGGCGACGTCATCGACAACCCGAAATACATGCGGCCGATCATTCCAGCACTCGCCGCGCTCGCTTATGGCGAGCCGCGCCGCCGCGCCTATTGGGAGGCAGAGCTCCTCAATGCCCTCACGATCGTCGACCGCCATTGGGCAGAGCCGTCGACGATGATCGGGTCCTGGGCCGGCGCGATGGGCCACACGCAGTGGATGCCGGAAGTCTGGCTGCACACCGGCGTCGACTACGACAAGGACGGCAAGATCTCACCGTTCGGCAAACCCGACGACGCGATGGCCGGCACGGCGCGTTACCTCGTGGAGCGTGGCAAGTATCAGCGCGGCGAAGCCTGGGGCTATGAGGTCGAATTGTCGCCATCGCAAGCGCGGATGGCCGATAATCGCACCAAGCGGCCTTATGCGAAGTGGCACGCCGCCGGCATCCGCCGCGCCGATGGCAAGCCGTTTCCACGTGAAACCGATCACGCGAAACTGTGGCAGCCGGTCGCCGGAGGCCCCGCATTCCTGCTCGGTCAGAATTTCTTCGCGGTGCGCTCCTATAATCCATCGTCGAGCTATACGCTCGCGCTGTTGCACCTCGGCGATTTGATCCGGGGCGACGGGCACTTCAAGCAGGAATTTCCCGGCGGCGAACGGCCGCCGACCTTGGCCGAAGTGAAGGAAATCCAGCGCCGCCTCAATGAGCGCGGCTTCAAGACCGATGGCATCGACGGTCGCACCGGTTCCGATACTGTGAAAGCGATCGTTGCTTTCCAAAAGAAGGTCGGCATGGAGCCGGTCGACGGCTATGCCGGGCTCAAAGTGCTGGCAAGGTTGCGTCAAGCAGGCTGATCGCGTTGGATGCTCGGCGACCCGATAATGGGTTCGTGTGTCAAGGGCCGGCCATGTCAGACGCCAAACGTCGTTCCGTAACCGAAACCGCCGTCAGCGCGCCGATTTCTTCGCTTGACCGTCCTGTGCCTGCTGGCGTCAACGAAGCCGGTTTCGGCAGCGATGTGGTCGCCGACGCGCTGCGTGCCACCAAAATTCCGTACCTCGCGCTCAATCCCGGCGCGAGCTATCGCGGCTTCCATGACAGCATCGTCAACTATCTCGGCAACACGCAGCCGCAGATGCTGCTCTGTTTGCACGAGGAGAGCGCCGTCGCGATCGCACACGGCTATGCCAAGGTGACCGGCCAGGCGATGGCGGTCGCGGTACATTCCAATGTCGGCTTGATGCACGCGACGATGGCGATCTTCAACGCCTGGGGCGACCGCGTGCCGATCTTGATCCTCGGCGCGACTGGACCCGTGGATGCCGTCAAGCGCCGCCCCTGGATCGATTGGATTCACACCGCCGCCGACCAGGGCGCCCTGATCCGCAACTATACCAAATGGGACGATCAACCCGCTTCGCCGGCCGCGGCGCAGGAATCCATCCTGCGCGCCGCGTGGATCGCGAACACCGCGCCGCGCGGTCCGACCTACGTCAATCTCGACGCCGGCATGCAAGAGATGAAACTGCCGGAGCCGGTGCCGCCGCTCGACGCGCAGCGGCTGATGCCGAAGGTCGCGGATGCCGCCGCGCCGGATGCGGTCGCCGCCGCTGCTGACTTGCTGCGGAGCGCCAAACGCATCGTCATTCTCGCCGGGCGCGTGTCGCGCAGCGTCAAGGCATGGGACGAACGTATCGCGCTCGCTGAACGACTGGGCGCACAAGTCATCACCGATCTCAAAGTGGCCGCCGCGTTCCCGACCGATCATCCCTTGCATTGTGGCGAACCGGGTCTGGTCGCGCCCGTTCCCGCCGCGGCTGGGTCAATCCGGGAGGCCGACGTCATCCTCAGTCTCGATTGGTGGGACCTCGCCGGCACCTTCAAGCACGCCGGCGGCACCAAAGCGAAGATCATCCAGGTCTCCATCGACCATCAACTTCACAACGGCTGGAGCATGGATTATCAGGCACTGCCAACGGTCGACGTCATGCTCGCCTGCGAGCCGGACACCGCCGCGCCTGCGCTGCTTGAGGCCCTCGGCCCGGTCAAACCGCATACGGTGCCCAAACGCGCGACGCGCGAATTCATCGCGCCGGGCGACAAGCTCACGGTCGATCATCTTGCCGTCGCGCTGCGCGCGGCACTGGGCGAGCGCGACGTGACGCTGGCGCACCTGCCGCTGTCGTGGAACGGCGCGGCGTGGCCGTTCCGGCATCCGCTCGATTATCTCGGTTCCGATGGCGGTGGGGGTGTCGGTGCCGGTCCCGGTCTTTGCGTCGGCGCCGCACTGGCGTTGAAAGACTCCAGCCGGATGACGATCGCGGTCTGCGGCGATGGCGATTTCCTGATGGGTGTCACCGCTATTTGGACCGCCGTCCATTACAAAATTCCGTTGCTGATCGTCACCGCGAACAACCGATCTTTCTTCAACGACGAGCTGCATCAGGAGCGCGTGGCGCGCATGCGCAACCGTCCCGTCGAAAACCGTTGGGTCGGCCAGCGCATCTCCGAACCCGATATCGACCTCGCTGCGATGGGGGCCGCTCAGGGTGCCAGGGGATTCGGACCGGTCACTGCGATCAAAGATCTGCCCGGCGCGTTCCATGACGCCATCGCGGCCGTCGAGGCCGGCCGGGTTGCTGTGGTCGATGTGCGGGTTGAGCCCGGTTATGCCGCCGCCATGACCCAAGACATGCGCAAGACCAAATAGGCTCGCGATGGCGTCAACGCAGATCCTCGAAGTGAATGACCTGCGTGTCCGCTTCGAAACCGCAGAAGGCCCGGTCGTGGCGGTTGACGGCATGACATTCGACGTTCGGCCCGGCGAATTCCTGTCCGTGATCGGTCCGTCCGGCTGCGGCAAGTCCACCGTCTTTAATGTAGTCGGTGGCTTACTCACGCATCACGACGGCCGCGTTGCTGTTGCCGGCGAAACCATCACCGGACCGCACAAATCAATCGGCATGGTGTTCCAGGAGGAATCGACGTTTCCTTGGCGGAATGTCACTGACAACGTCGCGTTCCCACTCGAACTGATTGGACTGCCGAAAGCCGAGCGCATCAAACGGGCGCGGAAATTTATCACGATGGTGGGGCTTACCGGTTTCGAGAACCGCTATCCACACGAACTATCCGGTGGCATGCGCCAGCGCGTGTCGCTCGCGCGCACGCTGGCGTCCGAGCCGAAAATTCTGCTGATGGACGAGCCGTTCGCCGCGCTTGATGAGCAGACACGACTTCTTCTGGGCGACAAAGTCCTGCAGATCCAGCAGGAACTTCACCAGACGACGTTGCTCATCACTCACAACATCACCGAAGCGGTGCAGATGTCCGACCGCATTCTGGTGATGACTTACCGGCCCGGCAAGGTGAAACGCGTGGTCGAGATCGATCTGCCGCGACCGCGGACCTCGGAAATCGTCGGCAGCGAAGCGTTTGGCCGTTACGTCGCACAAATCTGGAACGACCTGCGCGAAGAGGCGAGCCGCGGTTTGATTGATGAAGAGCAGCATGTCCTAACCCGTCCGGAGACCAGGGCGTGACGGCGGCGGCACTCAATCGCAGCTCGTTTGCGCCGCGGATCGTCGGCGTGTTCTCGCTCGTCGCCTTCTTCGCCGTAGTCGAGATCCTGATCCGTTCCAACCTCATCAGCCGGTTTATCGTGCCGCCGCCGTCGGAAATCGTGGCGAGCTTCAAGCGCGTCATCGTCGAGGAGCGCGTGGTGACGCGGTTTTTTCAGACAATGGTGGAATGCCTGACTGCCGGTCTCATGCTGACCTTCTTCGGCGTCGCGGGCGGCGTCCTGCTGCACCGTTTCGATCTGTTGCGGCGGGCCACCGAAACGTGG
>JAFAQJ010000365.1 GCA_019246455.1 Pseudolabrys sp. | reverse complement strand
ACTTACAAGCGTCTTAAATAGGTTTAAAGATCGGATTTGCCGGCTTTTGCCGGTTTCGCCGCCCCGTCCACCCGGCGGCACAACGCTCAAGGCCGGTTACCCGGCTTTCGCCACGGATTGCCTCAATGTCACGTCAGGACGCCAACGCCGCCTTTGCCCGCACCTCATTCCTCTACGGCACCAACGCCGACTACATCGAAGATCTCCACGCCCGCTACGAACAGAACCCGACTTCAGTCGATGCCGAGTGGCAGGAGTTCTTCAAGGCGCTGAAGGACGATCCCGGTGCGGTCGCGAAGAACGCGAAGGGCCCGTCATGGGAAAAGCCGAACTGGCCGATCCGCGCCAACGGCGATCTGGTCGCCGCGCTCGACGGGCAGTGGGCGGAAACTGAAAAGCAGATCGGCGACAAGATCAAAGCGAAGGCGGCGGCCAGTGGTCTAAAATTGGGCGTCGACCTCGCGGCAACCGACGTGCAGCAGGCGGCGCGCGATTCGATCCACGCGCTGATGCTGATCCGTGCCTTTCGCATCCGCGGGCATTTCCACGCCAAGCTCGACCCGCTCGCCATTCAGGCGGAGCCCGACGAAGCGGAACTCGATCCGAAGTCCTACGGCTTCAGCGAAGCCGACATGGATCGCAAGGTTTTCCTCGACATGGTGCTCGGCCTCGAATTCGCGACGATGCGCGAGATCGTCACGATCCTGCAGCGTACCTACTGCCAGACCATCGGCATCGAGTTCATGCACATTTCGAATCCGGAGCAGAAGAGCTGGATCCAGCAGCGCATCGAAGGCAAAGACAAGGAGATCGCCTTCACCAAAGAAGGCAAGCGCGCGATCCTCAACAAGCTGGTCGAAGCCGAGGGGTTTGAGAAATTCCTCGACGTCAAGTTCACCGGCACCAAACGCTTCGGTCTCGATGGCGCGGAGTCACTCATTCCGGCGCTCGAACAAATCATCAAGCGCGGCGGCAATCTGGGCGTGAAGGAGATCGTCGTCGGCATGCCGCACCGCGGCCGCCTCAACGTGCTGACGCAGGTGATGGCAAAGCCGCACCGCGTGCTGTTCCACGAATTCAAGGGTGGCTCGGCGACGCCGGACGACGTCGAAGGTTCGGGCGACGTCAAGTACCACCTCGGCGCGTCATCGGATCGCGAGTTCGACGGCAACAAGGTGCATTTGTCGCTGACGCCAAATCCCTCGCACCTCGAAATCGTCGATCCGGTCGCGCTCGGCAAGGTGCGGGCCAAGCAGGACCAGCACGGCGCAACGCCGGAAGACCGCTCGATGGTGTTGCCGATGCTGATTCACGGCGACGCGGCTTTCGCGGGCCAGGGCGTGGTCGCGGAGTGCTTCGGACTGTCAGACTTGAAGGGATACAAAACCGGGGGCTCGCTGCACTTCATCGTCAACAACCAGATCGGCTTCACGACTTATCCGCGCTATTCGCGCTCGTCGCCTTATCCGTCGGACGTCGCGAAGATGATCGACGCGCTGATTTTCCACGTGAACGGCGACGATCCGGAGGCGGTGGTCTATGCGGCGAAGGTCGCGACCGAGTATCGGCAGAAATTCGCCAAGCCCGTCGTCATCGACATGTGGTGCTATCGGCGCTTCGGCCACAACGAAGGCGACGAGCCGTCCTTCACCCAGCCGCTGATGTACAAGAAGATACGCTCGCATCCTTCGACGCTGGAGATCTATTCGAAGAAGTTGATCGCCGAAGGCGTCGCCACGCCGGAAGAGGTCGACAAGATGAAGAACGGCTGGCGCGCGCATCTCGAAGCCGAATTCGAAGCGGGGCAGGGCTACAAAGCCAACAAGGCGGATTGGCTCGACGGCCGCTGGTCGGGGCTTAAAGCCGCGCACGACGCCGATGACCCCCGCCGCGGCAATACCGGCCTTCCGATCGAAACGATGAAAGAGATTGGCAAGGCCATTACCAGAGTTCCCGAGGGTTTTCACGTTCACAAAACGATCCAGCGCTTTCTCGACAACCGCGCCAAGGCCATCGAGACCGGACAGGGCATCGACTGGGCGACCGGCGAGGCGTTGGCGTTCTGCTCTTTGCTCAAGGACGGCCATCGTGTGCGGTTGTCGGGCCAGGACTCCGAGCGCGGCACTTTCTCGCAGCGCCACTCCGTACTGTTCGATCAAGAAAACGAAGCCCGCTACAACAGCTTCAACCATCTCGGCGGCAAACAAGGCCGCTACGAGGTTCTCAACTCGATGCTCTCCGAAGAGGCCGTGCTCGGCTTCGAGTACGGCTATTCGACCGCCGAGCCGAATGGCCTGACCCTGTGGGAAGCCCAGTTCGGCGACTTCGCCAACGGTGCGCAGGTCGTGTTCGACCAGTTCATCTCATCGGGCGAGCGCAAATGGCTGCGCATGTCGGGCCTCGTTTGCCTGCTGCCGCACGGCTATGAGGGCCAGGGGCCGGAACACTCGTCGGCGCGGCTCGAGCGCTATCTGCAGATGTGCGCCGAGGACAACATGCAGGTCGCCAACTGCACAACGCCGGCGAATTACTTCCACATTCTGCGCCGGCAACTGAAGCGCGAGATCCGCAAGCCGCTCATCCTGATGACGCCGAAGTCGCTGCTGCGCCACAAGCGCGCGGTGTCGAAGCTCGACGAGATGGGACCGGATACTTCGTTCCACCGGCTGCTGTGGGACGACGCGCAGTTCCTCCCGAACGAGAAGATCAAGCTGGTGCCCGACGACAAGATCCGTCGCGTCATCCTGTGCTCGGGCAAGGTGTATTACGACCTCTACGAAGAGCGCGAGCAGCGCGGCATCGACGACATCTACATCCTGCGCCTCGAGCAGCTCTATCCATTCCCGACCAAGGCGTTGGTCGCCGAATTGTCGCGCTTTAAGCGGGCCGAGTTCGTCTGGTGCCAGGAAGAGCCACGCAACATGGGCGCGTGGTTCTTCGTCGATGTGTTCCTCGAATGGGTCCTCAACAATATCGGCGCCAAGAACAGAGCCGTTCGCTATGCCGGGCGTCCAGCGTCGGCCTCGACGGCGGTAGGCCAAATGTCGAAACACGTCGCGCAGCTCAAGCAATTCCTGGAAGAGGCGTTCGGTTAAGCGGCGCAGAGAAGGAATTAAGTGTTATGGCTGAAATCCGCGTGCCCGCGCTGGGCGAAAGCGTCACCGAAGCGACCGTTGGCAAGTGGTTCAAGCAACCGGGTGATGCCGTGGCGGTCGACGAGCCGCTGGTCGAACTTGAGACCGACAAGGTGACGCTGGAAGTGCCGGCGTCCGCCGCGGGCACGCTTGGCGACATCGCGGTGAAGACCGGCGCGACGGTCGCGGTTGGCGCTTTGCTCGGCTCAATCAAGGAGGGCGCGGGCGCCGCGCCGAGAACGACTTCGACCGGCGTGTCGCAGGGCCGTCCCGACACCAAGACAACGACGACCGCGCCGATCAATGCCGCCGAGGAAGAGCCGGCGCTGCGCAAGCCGTCCGGTCCGGCCAACACCGTTCAACCGCCGTCGGTACGCAAGATGGCGGCCGAGAGCGGCGTCGATCCATCCAAGGTACAGGGCACCGGGATGCACGGCCAGGTGACCAAGGGCGACATGATGGCGGCGATCGAGCGGTCCGCCGCGCAGCCGACCCCGGTGCCGTCGCAAGCGCCGGTGCAGATGCGCGCGCCATCGCCGGCCGACGACGCCTCCCGTGAAGAGCGCGTGCCGATGACCCGACTGCGCCAGACCATCGCCCGCCGCCTGAAAGATGCCCAGAACACCGCGGCGATGCTCACGACCTACAACGAGGTCGACATGAGTGCGGTGATGAAGATGCGCGCCGACTACAAGGATCTGTTCGAGAAGAAGCACGGCGTGAAGCTCGGCTTCATGGGCTTCTTCACCCGCGCCTGCATTCAGGCGCTCAAGGAAGTGCCGGCGGTCAACGCCGAGATCGACGGCAACGACATCGTTTACAAGAACTATTATCACGTCGGCATTGCGGTCGGCACCGAACGAGGTCTCGTCGTGCCGGTGGTGCGCGACGCCGATCATCTGTCGCTCGCCGGTATCGAGAAGGCGATCAACGCGCTGGGCAAGAAGGCGCGCGACGGCCAGCTCAAGATCGAGGATATGCAGGGCGGCACCTTCACGATCTCCAACGGCGGGGTGTATGGCTCGCTGATGTCTATGCCGATCCTCAATGCGCCACAGTCCGGCATCCTCGGCATGCACAAGATCCAGGAACGCCCGGTGGCGATCGGCGGCAAGATCGAAATCCGTCCGATGATGTATCTCGCGCTGACCTACGACCACCGCGTGGTGGACGGGCAGGGCGCGGTGACGTTCCTGGTGCGCGTGAAAGAAAACCTCGAGGACCCGGCGCGCATCGTGCTGGACTTGTAGTCGGATGGCTTACGATCTCATCGTCATTGGCTCGGGGCCCGGCGGTTACGTGTGCGCCATTCGCGCCGCGCAGCTCGGGCTCAAAACCGCGGTGGTCGAGAAGATGCCGACCTATGGCGGCACCTGCCTCAACATCGGCTGCATCTCGTCGAAAGCGCTGCTGCACGCCTCCGAGCTGTTCGAGGAGGCCGGGCATTCGTTCGCCAAGATGGGCATCGGCGTCCCGGCGCCAAAGCTCGATCTGAAAGCGATGCTGCAATTCAAGCAGGAGGCGGTCGACGGCAATGTGAAGGGCGTCGACTTCCTGTTCAAGAAGAACAAGGTCGAGGGCTTCAAGGGCGCGGGCCGTGTCGTCTCCGCCGGCAAGGTCGAGGTGAAAGGCGCGGACGGCAAGACGCAGGCGCTCGAGACGAAATCGATCGTGATCGCCACCGGCTCCGATGTCGCGAAACTCAAGGGCATCGAGGTCGACGAGAAGCGCGTGGTGTCCTCGACCGGCGCGCTGGCGCTCGAGAAGGTGCCGGAAAAACTACTGGTGATCGGCGCCGGCGTGATTGGGCTCGAACTCGGTTCGGTGTGGCGGCGCCTTGGCGCGCAAGTTATCGTGGTCGAGTTCCTCGATGGCGTGCTGCCGGGCATGGATGGCGAAGTGCGCAAGCAGGCGCAACGCCTGCTGGAAAAGCAGGGTTTCCGCTTCAAGTTGTCGTCGAAGGTCACTGGCGTCGACGCGTCGGATAAGAAGCTCAAGGCCAAGATCGAGC
>JAFAQJ010000381.1 GCA_019246455.1 Pseudolabrys sp. | reverse complement strand
CCCCAGGATCATCGCGATGGCGCGCGAAGCCTGATGCACCACGCGATGAACTCGGAATACACCGGCTTCTTCGACATCGGAATGGTGCAGCGAAACGAAGCCAACGCCATTATCGTGCATGGCACGATGTGCCTCGTGCGCCGCGCCGCCCTCGAGGCCGCCGGCGGCTGGTCGAGCGATACGATCTGCGAAGATACAGACCTCGGCCTCTCGATTCTCGAGCTAGGGTGGCACGCGCACTACACCAACCATCGCTACGGACAGGGCCTCCTGCCTGATAGCTTCGAGGCTTATAAGAAACAGCGTCATCGTTGGGCCTATGGCGGCTTCCAGATCGTCAAGAAGCACTGGCGGCGCTTCCTGCCGGGCGCGAGCCGGCTCGATCGCGATCAAAAGCGTGAATTCGCCCTGGGCTGGCTGAACTGGCTTGGTGCCGAGGGCCTCGGCGTCGTGGTCGCCCTTCTCAATATTGTCTGGGTGCCCGTCGTGGCTTTTCTCGACATCGCGGTGCCTGACAAGGTGCTTACGCTGCCGATTATCGCGAGCTTTGTTGTTTCTGTCGCACATTTTCTTGCGCTGTATCGGCTGCGCGTAAAAATTCCCGTGTCGCATCTGTTTGGCGCCGTGTGCGCCGCCATGTCAGTGCAGTGGACGGTTGCACGGGCTGTCGGCCACGGCCTCATCAAGGACCATTTACCTTTCGCGCGCACGTCGAAGGGTGGCCTGCGCCGCGTCAGCGATTTCAGAGCTCTGTGGGAATCAATTATCGCAGGCCTGTTGATTCTCGGCGCGATCGTCCTCATTCAAATGAACATCAAGGAAATCCGCGAAATCAACATTTTCGCGGCTGTCCTTGTGATCCAGGCCATTCCATTCCTGGCGGCCGTCGGCCTCGCGACTATCGAACGGTCGCGCCTTAATGATTTTGCGACTTGGCGCGCAATCGAAACCAAAGTCGCCGAGCTGTTGCCGGTGCGTCCGGCTGTCGCCAAACTCCCGACATCGACAACGCCGCCGGCAAAAGAGCAGCGCGACCTCGTTCCCTAACCGGCCGGCAAAGCCTTTTCGACAAGCCGAACCCAGTACGACGTCCCGAACGGGATGGCTTCGTCGTCGAAGTTGTATTGCGGATGATGCAGACCGGCACTGTCACCATTGCCAATCCAGATGAAAGCCCCGGGTCGCGCGTTGAGCATGAAAGAGAAGTCTTCGGCGCCCATCATTGGCGGTAGGTCGGTGTCGACCTGCGGCGCGCCGGCGACTTCCTGCGCGACCGCGGCCGCGAAGTCGGTTTCCTTTGGATGATTTGAAAGCACTGGGTAATTGCGAACATAAGTCAGTTTGGCTTTGGCGCCGAGCGCAATAGCCGTTCCATCGACGACCTCTTGCAAGCGCCGTTCAATCATATCTCGCACATCAGGATCGAAGCTGCGCGCGGTGCCGCGTAACTGCACAGTTTGAGGGAGGACATTGTCCGCATTTCCTGCGCGAAACATGCAGATCGAGATCACAGCAGATTTCAGCGGATCGACATTGCGAGACACGATTGTTTGGATGTTGGTGATGATTTGCGCGCCGACCACCACGGCATCTGCCGCAAGATGTGGCCGCGCGGCATGACCGCCGCGGCCTTCAATGTCGATTGTCACGAAATCCGCCGCAGCCATCGTCGGGCCAGCCCGAATCCCGAAACTGCCCACCGGCATGCCGGGATAGTTATGCATGCCGTACACTTCGTCGATCTTGAAGCGCTCCATCATTCCGTCATCGATCATCGCCTTGCCGCCCGCGCCGCCTTCTTCGGCTGGCTGGAAAATCACAACGGCGGTGCCGGCGAAGTTGCGGGTTTCGGCGAGATATCGCGCCGCGCCTAGCAACATTGAAGTATGACCATCGTGACCGCAGGCGTGCATCTGCCCCGAAGTGACAGACTTGTAAGACACGCCCGTGTCTTCCTCGATAGGCAGCGCATCCATGTCGGCCCGCAATCCAATTACCTTGTTTGTGCCGGGCTTGCGGCCGCGAATTACGCCAACGACCCCTGTGCGGCCAATACCGGACACAACTTCGTCGCAGCCGAACGACTTGAGCTTTTCGGCAACTACGGCCGCGGTACGATGGACGTCGTATTGCAGCTCAGGATGTGCGTGCAGATCGTGCCGCCATGCGGTGATATCTTTATGAAATTCGGCGACGCGATTGACGATCGGCATTCCTTTTTAACCCCTTGGCGCAACGAGCGGTAAGCGAAGTTGGGACAAACAAAGGCGATAATGCAGCAAATCCGCAAGCCGCGCGAGGCCAACAAACGGGCGCGAAGCCCGTCTCACGCCTATTGACCGGGCAAAATGCCGCCCCTACACAGCGCGCAGACGGCGAGCGCGTAGCTCAGCAGGTAGAGCACGTGACTTTTAATCACGGGGTCCCGGGTTCGAGCCCCGGCGCGCTCACCACCGTCCTTCACGCCTATGGCGGTAATCATCAGGTGATCATCAAAGTTTCACCTGATGGCCTTTGGACCGCCACGTTGCCCGCCTACGCCTGCAGGCGAGCGAAGAGGAGGACGCCATGCAGCTCATCACTGAACACTCTGGACCCTCTGTACTTTCGCGTATTTTTGCGTCCCGCCAACAGTGCCCGCAATGCGGGGACCGCCTCATTGCCCCGGAAGTGACTGAATTCATCGAGGGCGGCACGATTCAGCATTACTGGGTTTGCGACCGCTGCGGCGAGGAATCTCAGACCTTTGTGACCCCGCCATCGATCTAGCCGGCTTGTTGCGGAATAGTCTTCCTGTCAGGGTGTTTAGGCAAAGGAGGCTGTCGGAAAACAGCCCGATTTCAGGAGGAGTCCAATATGATGACGTTTATTCGGCCGGCGGTGACTGCCCTCACCTGCGCCGCCGCGCTTACGGTTGCCGTACCCGCCCTCGCCGAGACCGTTAATCTCAAAGCTGACATGAATGCTGCGAGCGAAGTACCGGCGAACAGCAGCAAGGCGACGGGCACCGTGACTGCATCGTACGATACCGCGTCGAAGAAACTGTCGTGGAAAGGCAGCTACAAGGATCTGACCGGTCCGGCTACCGCCGCCCACTTCCACGGTCCCGCCGAAGCCGGGAAGAATGCCGGCGTTATGGTCCCGATCAGCCCGGCAACCAGCCCGTTCGAAGGATCGGCGACTCTCAACGATGATCAAGCCAAAGCCCTGATGGCTGGCGAACTTTATGTCAACGTCCACACGGCCGAGAATAAGGGCGGCGAAATCCGCGGCCAGCTTAAGAAATAAACTTCAACGCAGACAATTTCTTCAGGAACTCGCCGGCAAGTCCGGCGAGTTTTTGTTTGGTCGTCTTGGCGGCAACCTCCCTGGATTCTAGTCTGGCGGGTCGAAACATGACGTTGGGACAACTTTCATGAATCAAACGGATGGCGCGCGACCTTTTCTCATCGCCGGTGGTGGTATCGGAGGACTGGTCACCGCCTATGCGCTTGCGCATCAGGGGTTTCCCGTACGCGTCTTCGAGCAATCTCCTGAATTTCGAGAAGTTGGCGCCGGTATTCAGCTCGGGCCAAACATTTTTCGGGCACTCGAACGTATCGGCCTTAAAGAAGCCGTGCTTGCTGACGCCCACAAACCCACTTGCATGGAAATGCGTGATGCTCTTAGCGGCAGGGTTATTACGCGAATGCCGCTCGGCGAGGATGCACTACATCGCTTTGGACAACCGTACGCTGTTACGCACCGCGCCGATATTCACGGCGCGTTTTTGCGTGCGTGCCAATCGAGTAGCCTCGTTAGCTTGGAAAATGGCCGTCATGTTAAAAGTTATGAGGACCACGGCGGTCATGTAGACGTTGTGCTCGGTGACGGCGAGCGAGCTGAAGGCCGCGCCTTGCTCGGCTGTGACGGCATGTGGTCGACGATACGCGCACGTGTTGTCGGTGACGGCAAACCCAGAGTCTCGGGTCACATCGCTTACCGTGCCGTCTTGAAACGCGCCGATGTGCCGGATGATTTATGGCGTCCGGATGTCGTGCTATGGGCTGGGCCGCGCACCCATTTCGTGCATTACCCGTTGCGGCGCGGCGAGCTTTATAATCTCGTCGCCGTATTTCATTCCGATCACTACGAGGAAGGTTGGAACGCGGAAGGCAGCAAGGAACTCTTGTGGCAACATTTTGCTGCCCAGAGACCCGAAGTACTCCGGCTGCTCGAGCGAATTGAAACGTGGCGCATGTGGGTGTTGTGCGACCGTGAACCGGTGAAGGTTTGGACTAAAGGTCGCGTTGTGCTTCTGGGCGATGCCGCACACCCGATGCTTCAATATCTAGCCCAGGGCGCCTGCATGGCGACGGAAGATGCCGTCGTTCTCGCAGAATGTGTCGCCCGAGAGCCGAACGACTTGCCTAAAGCCTTTCTGGCCTACCAAAACGCGCGCTACCTGCGCACGGCGCGGGTGCAGATCATGGCACGTGTCTACGGCGAATTTTATCATGCGCGCGGTCCGACCGCCGAATTGCGAGATCAGATGCTCGCGGCACGTAGCAAGGAAGACGCGCAGAACAGCATCGCCTGGCTCTACGACGGGCCCTGATTACGCTGCGATTTGGGCACGTCTTTATTGTTGCGACTCGCCCCGTTTCCACAATTCATGCGCTTGCGCACGGAAATCGGCAAAACGACCGACCTCAATGGCTTTCCGCATTTCTTGCATCAGTTCCTGATAGTAAGCGAGGTTGATGACCGATAGTAGGATGCCGCCCAGCATCTCGTTCGCCTTCACCAGATGATGCAGATACGCCCGCGAGTAGGTTCGAGCTATTGCATGTGCGCTCTGCGAATCGACCGGTTTTGGGTCTGCCGCGTATCTTGCATTCGATAAATTGATTGCACCAAAGCGCGTAAAAGCCGTGCCGTGCCGCCCGTTTCGTGTCGGCAAAACGCAGTCAAACATGTCGATACCGCGTGCAACCGCCTCGACAAGATCGCGCGGTGTGCCGACGCCCATCAAATAGCGCGGTTTGTCGGCCGGTAATGCCGGCGTGGTTTCGTCGAGTGTCCGAAGCATCACCTCTTGCGGTTCGCCGACCGCGAGACCACCAATCGCGTAACCGTGAAACCCGATGTCCACCAATCTCTGCGCACTTTCCACGCGCAATCTTGGGTCGTCGCCTCCTTGCACGATGCCGAATAACGCCGCGCCCAGCCGTTTCCGATCTCCGAATGAGCGTTTGCTGCGTTCTGCCCAGCGCAGCGACAGCCGCATGGCCCGAGCCATTTCCTCGGTAGTGGTCGGCAGCTTGAGGCACTCGTCGAGCTGCATCGAGATGTCGGCGTCCAACAGTGCTTGAATTTGGATTGCTCGCTCAGGCGTCAGCTCAATCATCGCACCATCAAGATGCGAGCGAAACGTAACACCCTTTTCGTCAATCTTCCGCAATGACGACAGCGACATTACTTGGAAGCCGCCGGAATCCGTGAGGATTGGCAGCGGCCAGTTCATGAAGGTATGCAGGCCGCCGAGCTCGGCGATCCGCTCTGCGCTGGGGCGGAGCATTAAATGGTAGGTATTGCCAAGGACGATCTCGGCGCCTGTTTCTCGTACCATCTCCGGTGTGAGACCTTTCACGGTGCCTTGAGTACCAACCGGCATGAATGCCGGCGTTTGAACGCGGCCGTGTGGCGTCGTGAGCTCGCCGCGACGGGCCGCGCCGTCGATTTTGTGTAGCTTGAATGAAAACTCGGTCATGATCGCGCCGGGTACAGCAGGCACGCGTCGCCGTATGAATAGAAACGATAGCCGGCCTCGATCGCATGCGCGTATGCGCGCTTCATAACCTCAAGCCCGGAAAAAGCACTCACCAGCATGAACAGGGTCGAGCGCGGCAGATGGAAATTGGTCAGCATCAGATCGACCGCGCGAAAGTGATAGCCCGGAGTAATAAAGATCGACGTTTCGCCAGAGAAGGCGTGGACGCGCCCGGTTTCGTCTGCGGCGGTCTCAAGAAGCCTCAGCGACGTCGATCCGACGGCCACAATCCTTTGGCCTTTTTGGTGGACCAGATTTAGCGCCTCGGCGGTTTCACGGCTGATCTCGCCCCATTCGGGATGCATTCGGTGGTTCGCCGTATCCTCGGCTTTGAC
>JAFAQJ010000206.1 GCA_019246455.1 Pseudolabrys sp. | reverse complement strand
GACCGAGATCGACGAGCAGTCGACCAGCATCTTCGGCTTCTTGGCGCCGGTGAGTAGGCCGTCTTTGCCGAACACGACTTCCTCGACATCCTTGCCGGTCGAGACGATCGCAAAGACGATGTCACAGTCCGCAAGCTGACTTGGCTTGTCGACCAGTCTGCCGCCTTCTGCCGCGAGTGGCTCGGCCTTAGCGCGAGTACGGTTCCAGATGGTGACGTCATGGCCCGCTTTGAGCAGGCGCTCGATCATCGGATAGCCCATGCGGCCCGCGCCGATCCAGCCGATCTTGTGCTTATTCGCCATGACGAAAACTCCTCAAATCCTGCAACTGTATTTGCGCCGCTCTCTAGCACAGCGCCGCGACCCTGCAACCCGGGCCAGGCGCAGGCGGATTGTGCTTTGGTGCTGCGTTTGCGTAAATCGGCGCAGGGTGAAGAGGCCCGGCCAAAGCGCACGTGAGGAAACGATGGCCACGCAGGATGCTGCCACCGCGGTTGCGGTTGCCGGATCGTCAGGACGGCCGGCGGGCGACGAGACGTGGCGCCTGGTCGCGCGCAACGCGTTCCCGTTTCTGGTGGTCGGCACGATCTGGGAAATCATGGCCTGGGCGGGCGTGTTTCCACACAAGTTGTTCCCCACCCTAGAGGAGATCGCCTCGACCTTCTTGCGGCTGACCTTGGCTGGCATTCTGCCGCTGCACGCGTTCGATACTCTGTTGCGCTTGCTTGCGGGGTTTGCGCTCGCCGCCGCGTTCGGAGTCATTGTCGGCGTCGCGATGGGCCGCTCGCGCCGCGCCGAGGATTATCTGTTGCCGCTAGTGTCGATCGGCGCGCCGATTCCCGGCCTCGCCTACACGCCGCTGTTCCTGCTGTGGTTCGGGCTCGGCAACCTGTCGTCGATACTGCTGGTCGGCTTCGTCTCGTCATTTCCGGTGATTTTCAACAGCTGGACCGGCGTCAAGGCTGTGAAGCAAATCTGGATGCGCTCGGCGCAAGCACTCGGCGCCGACGATCGCCGCATCTTCAGGCACGTCATTTTGCCCGGCGCATTGCCCTACATCCTCACCGGCCTGCGGCTTGGGCTGGCGCAAGCGTGGCGCATCCTGGTTGCCGTGGAGATGTTGGCCTCTGTGAAATGGGGCCTAGGCTGGATGATCTTCGGCGCCCGCGAAATGCTCAATACCGACGTAATGATGTGCGGCATCGCCGTCATCGCCGTGATCGGCCTCGCACTGGAAAAGTTCGCGTTCCAGCGGCTGGAGAATTTCACGGTCGTGCGCTGGGGAATGGTGAGCCCATGACACTGCGACGCCGACGCTCGCTGATCCGCGCCACAATCTCGATCGCGACCGCGCTCGCGGTCTATGAAGTCGCCGCGCGCAGCGGCGCGTTTCCATCCGCGCTGCTGCCGACGCTGTCGACCGTCATGCAGACGCTTTATGGGACCCTTGCCGAGGGCACGATGGAACGCCACGCCGCCACCACGCTCTACCGCGTACTGTTCGGCTTCGGATTGGCAGCCGTGGCCGGGATTCCCCTCGGTATTCTCACCGCGCGGTTGCGGCCACTCGAGAATTTCCTGATGCCCCTCGTCAGTGCGCTGATGCCCATCCCGTCCTTCGCGCTGGTGCCGCTCTTCATGCTGTGGTTCGGCATCGGCAACACAACGACGATCATCATCGTGTTCTACGCCGCGACTTTTCCGATGCTGTTCAACACCTGGGTGGGCGTGCGCTCGGTCAATCCGCTATGGCTGCGCGCTGCCGGAGCGATGGGCGCCGACGAGCGCCGGCTATTCTGGAAAGTGATCATCCCCGGCGCCTCGCCCTTCATCATCGCCGGGCTGCGGCAGGCCTTTCTGCGCGCCTGGATCGCGGTGGTCGGCGCCGAGATGATCGCGGCATCCGATTGGGGCCTCGGCTGGGTGATCTTCGACGCCAAGGAATTCCTCAATGCCGATCTGATGCTCGCTTCGCTCGCGGTAATCGGCCTCCTCGGTCTCATATTTGAGCGCGTCATCTTCGCGCCGCTCGAGCGCGTCACCATTCTGCGCTGGGGCATGATCCAGGCCGCAAAAAACTAGCGCGGGGATCATTCTGCCTTGGCGCCAGTATCCTTGATGACCTGAAGATATTTGGCGCTTTCCGCCTTAGCGAAAGCGGCGGTCTGCTCGACCGTGAACGTCCGAATTTCTGCGCCGAGGGTGGCAAACCGCGCCTTGGTGTCCTCGCTCGAGAGAATCTTGTTCACCTCGGCGTTGAGCCGCGCGACGATCTCCTTCGGCGTGCCCTTGGGCGCGAACAGCGCCGCCCATAGCGTGAAATCGAAATTGTCGATGCCTGACGTTTCCTTCACGGTCGGCACGTTGGGCGCGCTGGGCGACCGCGTCCCGGATGACACGGCAAGGAATTTCACCGAATTCGACTGCACCAATCCGGTCACAGCGGGCATACCGGGGAAATACATGTCGACGTGGCCGCCGACAAGATCGTTCAACGCCGGCGTCGCGCCCTTGTAGGGCACATGCGTCATGTTGGCCTTCAGGCGCAGCTTGAGCAGTTCGCCGGCGAAATGGCCCGGCGTACCGCTACCGGCGGACGCGAAGGTCGACGGCTTGCCGCTCTTGAGGAACGCGAAATATTCAGCAGCTGTCGAATAGGGCGCCGTCTTGGGGACCACCATCGCCAGCGGCACCACGGCGCACAGCGCGATTGGCACGAGATCAGTCTCGGGGTCGTAGCCGTTATCCTTGAGCCAATGCTGGTTGACGGAAATCTCCGCCGTCTGCCCCATCAGTAGCGTGTAGCCGTCAGGCGTCGCGGTCGCGACTGCGCGCGCGCCGATGGCACCGCTCGCGCCGGCACGATTTTCCACGACGACGCTCTGGCCGAGTGCCTGGCCAAGCTTGTCGGAGAGATTGCGGGCCACAACGTCGCCGGTGCCGCCCGCTGAGTAGGCGACGATGATGTGGACTTGCCGATGAGGCCAATTCTGCGCCTGCGCCGCCGCTGACAGCGCGAACACGAACAGCAGCACGAGTAATCGAGCCATATCATCCTCCCAACTTTGCACCGGATCTGACGTCCGGTTTCCTCAAGTATAGCTGCTAGACGTGTGCCGGATAGCCGTAGAGCCTTGCCGGATTGTCCCGCATCACCGTGTTGGCAAAAGAGGGCGGCAGAGCGGCGAGGAAATCGTCGACCAGGCCCGCATAGTCGATCGCGCGATACGCTGGCGCGCGGCTCTCATGTGGCGGCGTGTGCGGCCAATCGCTGCCCCAGACGCAGCGGTCGCTGGCGACCGCGAGGATGGCATCAAGCCATGCGCGGTTCGGTTTTGTTTCCAGCGGATCATCCGAGACGCGATACGGCGCCGACAACTTGACCCAGACGTGCGGCGAGCTCAGGAGGCGCAACAGCGCCCGCCCGGCCTCGCTGTGCGGCCTTTCCTCGCCGTAGACGCCGTAGTGGTCGAGTACCACCGGAACCGGCGCCGTCGTCAGCAATCCGACATGCGTCACCAGCTTGTCGATCGAGGCGATCACCTGGATATGCCACTGCACGCGGCGCGCGATTTCGGCCAGCGCGGCGAAATCGCGCTCGATGGATTTTTCAGGCCCGACCGGGCTGTAAAGATTGAGTCGCAGCCCCCGCACGCCGCGTTTGTGCCAGTCAGCAAGCATGGCGAGATTGGGCGAGCTCGGATCGATCACCGCAACGCCGCGACCGTGTCCGCCGAACGCGTCAAGCGCCGCCAGCATCATCGAATTGTCGGTGCCGTAGAAACTCGGTTGCACGACCACGAAACGCGTGATGCCGCGCGCCGCGCCAAGACGCTGCACGGTCGTAGTCTGGGCGAGCCCCATCGTGCCGCTGCGGTTCGGCAATTGTGGATAACGCTCGGCCGAGCCGACGATATGAATGTGGCTGTCGCAGCGCATCAGGCACGCAGCCGCTTCGCCAGTGCCGCGCCGGTTTCCGCCGTGCCGAGCTTGCCGCCGATGTCGGAGGTCGTTTCGCGCGCAGCGACCGCAGCCTCGACGGCCTTTTCAATGGCAACTGCGGCGTTAGTAAATGCCTTGAGTTTCTGGCGCCGCCCGTGCCAGTCGAGCAGCAGCGCCATCGACAGCACCATCGAGAACGGGTTGGCGAGGTTTTTACCGGCGATGTCGGGCGCCGTACCATGCGAGGCCTGCGCCATGGCATGCGTGTCACCGGCATTGATCGAGCCGGCCAGGCCAAGACTGCCCGACAATTCGGCGGTGAGATCGGACAAAATATCGCCGAACATATTGGTGGTGACGATCACGTCGAAACGCCGCGGGTTGCGCACCGCATGCGCCATCATCGCGTCGACGATAATCTCGTCGGTCTTCACCTGCGGGAATTCCCTGCCGACCTTACGGCATTCCTCGAGGAACATCCCATCGCCCATCTTGAGCACGTTGCCCTTGTGCACGAAGGTGACGTGCTTGTTGCGGCCCACGGCCAATTCGAACGCCGCGCGAGCGATACGTTCGCAGCATTTGCGCGTGATACGACGAAGGGAAACGACGAGATCCGGCGTCACCAGCATCTCGCTGCCGCCCGATTCCATATTGCGGTCGGCATAGAAGCCCTCGGTGTTCTCCCGCACCACGATCAAGTCAAAGGCCCCGAACCGCGTCGGGATGCCTTCATAAGTGCGCGAAGGCCGGATGTTCGCATAGAGGTCGAGCTTTTTGCGAAAGAACATCGACGGATTGATCTCGCCAGGAAACTCGAAGGCCGCAGTCGGCCCGAGCACCAGGCCGTCGGCCCGGCGCGCCAGCTCGAGAAGCTCAGGGCGCACGGTGGTTCCGTGCTTTCGCAAGCTATCGTGGCCGACGAGGTCTTGCGCGACATCGATCCCAAGATCGAAGCGCTGCGATACTGCTCGCAACGCGGGGAGAGCAGCCGCCGTAATCTCCGGACCGATGCCATCGCCCGGAAGGACCAATAATTTCATATCGTCAATGCCCGGCTTCGTCTGAAGTCGGCAAAGTATAGTATCCTTCGCGCGTTGTCCGGGAGGCGTGATGGCTCATATCGAAGTCCGCGACGTTTCGCTGATCTACGATACGCCGTCCGGCACCGTCCCCGGCGTCAAGGACGTCAGCTTCTCGATCGAGCCTTCGGAATTCCTCTGCATCGTCGGGCCATCCGGCTGCGGCAAGTCCACCTTGCTCAACATGCTCGCCGGTTTCCTTCACCCCGCGCAGGGCGAAATTCGCATCGGCGGAAAGCCGATCACAGGACACGGCACCGATCGCGGCGTCGTTTTTCAGGATTTCGCGCAATTATTTCCTTGGCGCACCGCGCTCGGCAATGTCGCCTTCGGCCTCGAAATGAAGGGCATCGGCAAAATCGAGCGCGAGGAGATTGCGCGCGAGCAGTTGCGTCTCGTCAAGCTCGAGAAGTTTACTCAGTCCTATCCGCACCACCTGTCGGGCGGGATGCAGCAGCGTGTCGCGATCGCCCGGGCGTTGGCCTACAACCCGTCGGTGTTGCTGATGGATGAGCCGTTCGCCGCGCTCGACGCGTTGACTCGCGACGACATGCAGCGGCTACTCGCTGACGTCTGGCGCGAAACGCGCAAGACCGTGATTTACGTCACGCACAACGTCGCCGAGGCGGTCTATCTGGCCGACCGCGTCATCGTCATGACGCCGCATCCCGGCACCGTGAAGGTCGACATAAAGATCACCCTGCCGCGTCCGCGCGATCCGCTCAGCGTCGAATTTCTCGATTATCAGAAACAATTGCTGCAACACCTTGGTCAACATACCGCGGCAAACGGCAAATCTCACGTATAGGGAGGATCAACAATGACCCGCGCAATGACGAGACGGCACGCCTTGGCAACGGGCGGCGCCGGCCTGTTAGCCGCCGGGCTCGGCTCCACGGCCGCTTCCGCCGCCTTTGGCACGGTGCGCCAAGGCTACCAGACCAACATGTGGGGCATGCCGACGTACTATCTCCTGAAGTCGGGCCTGATGGAGAAATACGGTCTCAAATACGAGGAATTTGCCGTCCCCTCAGGCAACTTGACGATGCAGCAACAGGTCGCGCGTCAGGTCGATCTTGGCACCTATGCCGGCCCATCATTCTCGATCGGCCACGACAAAGGCGGCCTGATCGCCATTGCGATGATTGAATATGTCGGCAAGACCGCGCGCGTCACGGCGCGCAAGGAGCTCGGACTGACGTCCATTGCCCAGCTCAAGGGCAAGAAAGTCGCAAACCAAACCGGCTCATCAACCGGCAACATCTTCGTCGATCAGATCGCCAAGGGCGCCGGGCTCAACAAAGGCGACTATGAGGAAGTGCGCATGGACGTCAACAACATGGTGTCCGCGATTGCCGCGAAGACGGTCGACGCGATGGTCACAGTCGAACCATACAATGCGATCGCGGAAGCCGAAGGCTTGGTCAATACGCTGGTCGACTTCTATAGCTTCGACAAGTTGCCGGTGTTCATGGCCGCCACACCGGAATTCGTCGACAAGAACCCAGACGCGATCATCGCCTATCTCAAGGCTTGGCTCGATGTCGCCAAGGACTTCAAGAACAACAACGGCAAAGTCGTCGAGGTGGTTGGCGTCTACTACAAGGAGAAGGGCTATACGATGGCGGCGCAGACGCTGAAGACCTCGTTGTCTCGTGTCGAGGTGCAGCCCGGTTGGCCGGCCGACCTCAAGCCTTACATGCAACACCACGGCGAGATTTTGCTTGCGGAGAAAAAGATCAAGGCGATTCCGGAGTGGAACAAGGCGTTCCGCACCGACTTCCTGGCCAAAGCCAGCGCCTGAAAGAAAGTGAGAATGCAATGGACGCGAAAAATCCGCTGAACGCCGGGCCTTCCGCCGTCACCTGGAATTTCAAGCTGCTGGCCCAGCACGAGCTTGGCGGGTTCGGCGGCATGGGCGAAGGCATGTCCATCACCATCGCCAAGGATGGGCGGCGCATCATGTGGCTGGCGCACGAAAGCGCGCCGAAGAACTTCACCGGCGTCGACGTATCCGATCCGCGCAACCCCAGGGTCGTCGTCCAAACCGATCTGCCGAAGCCCTACATGCGCTCGAATTCGCTGGAGTGTTCGGCCAACGGCATTATGGCGGTGGCCTACCAGACGCAGAAGGTCGGCCAACAGCCGGCGGGCATGGAATTGTTCGATGTGTCCGTGCCGGAAAACCCGAAATCGATCGCGTTCTTCGACACGTCAGGCGCGCATTCGCGCGGCGTTCACCAGTTGTGGTTCTGCGACGGCGACTACGTCCACATGGCGTCGGGCGCGCCGGATTTCGAACCGACGCATCCCAATGACGATCAATTCTATCGCTGCATCGACGTGCGCAATCCGTCAAAACCAGTCGAGGTCGGCCGCTGGTGGCTGCCCGGCACCAAACGCGGCGACAATGTCGTGCCACCGCCGCGCCACCCGCTCGACAAGGGCTATCGCGCCCACAACACCAACGTCTATCCGCAGAAGGGCGATCGGCTTTATCTGACCTACATCGATGGCGGCATGTTCGTGATGGACATTTCCGACAAGTCCAAGCCGCAAGTCGTCACGCACTGGACCAACTCGCCGCCCTATACCGGTTTTATGCACACGGCTTTGCCGCTGTTCGGTCGCGATCTGATGATCGTCACCGACGAGTCGACGGAAAACAACGCCGAGGATTGGCCAAAGCTGATCTGGGTGCTCGATGCGCGCGACGAGAAGCATCTCGTCTCGATCGCGACCTGCCCCATGCCGCCGGTCGAAGCGTTCAAGGACCGCGGCGGCCGCTTCGGCGCGCACAACATCCACGAAAACGTGCCGCTGCCGACCTCCTGGAACTCCGAAGACATTGTGCTGGGCACGTTCTTCAATGGCGGCATGCGGGCCTACGATATCTCGAACCCCTATGCGCCGAAGGAAGTCGGCGCATTCGTGCCGCCCGCGCCCAAGGGCGCCAATCCCGGCGCAATTCAGCTCAACGACGTTTTTGTCGACGAGCGCCAGATTGTCTACACGGTCGACCGCCATTCCGGCGGGCTCTATATCCTGGAAACGGGCTTCTAGGGCCCGTTAGCCCGCGTTGTGCCGCCAGCCTATACTGCGGCCATGAACGAGCTATTCCGTTCGGCCGCCCAAGGCCGGTTCGGCCGCAAGGTGAAGCACGAGCGCGGCGCGAAGATTCCGGTCACTCTCCTCACCGGCTTCCTGGGCGCTGGGAAAACCACGCTGCTCAAACATTTCCTGAGTACGCCAGAGGGCGCGGGGACCGCCGTAGTCGTCAACGAGTTCGGCGCCGTCGGTATTGACGACGCGCTACTGCGCACCAGCAGCGACGAAACCGTGCTGCTCGGCAATGGCTGCGTGTGCTGCACGACGCGTACCGATTTGCAGAACGCGTTGCGGAGCCTCGTCATCGAGCGCGACCGCGGTGTCATTCCGGATTTCCGCCGGGTGGTGATCGAGACCAGCGGTCTCGCCGATCCCGGGCCGATCTTGCAAACTTTCGCCACCGACCGCGCGCTGGGCGATCTATTCCATGTCGAATTGATGGCAGTCGTGGTCGATGCCGCGACCGGGCTTGCCACGCTCGATCGCGCACCCGAAGCGCGCAAGCAGGTCATCCTGGGCGATCTGCTAATCATCAGCAAAGCCGATCTCTGCGACGCCAAAGCGCTTGCGGCTATGGAACAGCGGATTCGTGCGCTCAATTCGCGCGCGGCAATTGTTACAGCTCAACACGGGGTGATCGATCCACAACGACTGCTGGAATCCACGGTCGAACGTACGGCCTTCGTCGCCGAGGCCGAGCACAGCGATCTCGTTCGCAGCTTCGTGGTCGCCGATGACGAGCCGATCCGGTGGCCGATTTTCGCCCGCACGATGGAGACATTGGCGGCGCTGCGCGGGCCCGACTTGCTGCGGGTCAAAGGCTTCCTAGACGTGGAAGGCTGCACCGGGCCGGTGTTGGTGCAATTCGTTCAGCATCTGGCGCATCCGCCCGTGGAATTGACGGCGTGGCCGGATGGAAAACGCGGCAGTCGCCTCGTCTTCATCACCCGTAATCTGCCGGAAGCGCAGGTGCGCGGCCTGTTTGCCGCGGTGAAGGCGCTCGGCGGCTAAGTGGGCGCCATGCGCCCCACCTGCTCACGTGCCGCTTTCAGAACTGCCGGAATGGCGCCTTCGTTGTTCGGCGCCATGACATGCACGCCAGCAATGCCGCGGATCGCGGAAATTTCTTCAATGAGTTCCAATGCGATTTTCGAGCCCTCAGCGGCCTGATCGCGCGCCGTTTCGAGACGCGCGATCGTCGCCTCGGGCACGATCGCGCCAAACAACTTCTCCCTAATCCAGCGCGCCGATTTCGCCGAGCGTAGCGGCGCGATGCCGATCAAAATGTGGACCTGATCGAGCACACTATGTTCCGTGAGCTTTGCGACGTAACGGCGGATGACGCCGGGATCCATGCAGAACTGCGTCTGGACGAATTGCGCGCCGGCCGCGATTTTCGCCTCGAGGCTCTTCGGTCTCCAGTCGGGCGGCGGATCGATCGGATTGTCGGCGCCGCCGAGAAAGAAACTAGCGCGTCCGGCGATCTTGCGGCCGGTCGGCAATTCGCCGGCGTCGCGCATCTTGCGCGTCAGTTCGAGCACCTGGCGCGGGTCGAGATCGAAGACCCCTTTGGCGTCCGGTTGATCGCCGGCGCCCGGATCGTCTCCACGCAGGATCAGCAGGTTGCCGACGCCAACGGCCGCCGCGCCGATCAGGTCGCCCTGCAAGGCGATGCGGTTTCGATCGCGACAGGTCAGTTGCAGGATTGTCTCGATCCCCTGCCCTTGCAAAATTGCAGCGGCCGCCAGCGCGCTCATTGCCGAGCGCGCTCCCGCGGCGTCCGTGACGTTCACTGCATCGGCCAGACCCTTGAGCGGCAATGCCTTGGCCAGGAGGTCGTCGGCCGAGAATGACACCGGCGGAGTGACTTCCGCCGTCAGCACGAAATGCCCGGCTTCAATTTTCTGGCGCAGATTCATGCGGCGAATGTAGTGCACCGTGCGGAGCCGCCAACAGAAAACCGCGCTTTTCGTTCTCACGACGAAATATCGATCGAATTTTTGTGATGGGGCGGGGCTTGACGATCCGTTTCGAGAGGCTTATTACTAAACCAAATGGTTAAGTATAACGACGACCGTCTCGATCTGGTGTTCAGTGCGCTATCAGACCGCACGCGACGGGGCATGCTAGCGAGGCTAAGCGAGCAACAGGCGCTATCGGTGAGCGACCTGGCGGAACCGCTCGACATGTCGCTGCCGGCCGTCATGAAACACCTCGGCGTCCTCGCCGACGCCGGGCTCGTCAAACGCAACAAAACCGGGCGAATCGTCGCCTGCAGGCTCGACGCCAAACCCATGCAACACGCCAACGAATGGCTCGAGCGTTATCAGAAGTTCTGGACGGAAAGCTTCGACCGTCTGGCCCGCCACCTGGAGAGTGAACAATGGCTACCGCAACCCTCGTCAAGCCCAGCCTCACCATCAAACGCAAATACCCGGCGTCACCCGCGCGGGTCTACAAAGCCTGGACCGACCCGAAAGAGCTAGCGAAGTGGATGGGGCCACTCGGTACGACCGCCGTCGAGGCGGAGGCTGATGTGCGCGTTGGCGGGCGCTACCATATCCGCATGATCGTGCCGGGTGACGAGCATAATGTCAGCGGCGTCTACCGCGAAGTCGTTCCGAACGAGAAGCTGGTCTTCACCTGGGCGTGGCGTTCGACGCCAGAACGCGAATCGCTGGTGACCGTCCATCTCAAGCCGGATGGCAACGGCACGTTGATGACCTTCACCCACGAGCAATTCTTCGACGAAAAGGCGCGCGACGATCACGAAAAAGGCTGGCTGGGCACCTTCACCAAGTTGGGCACCTATCTCGGCCTGACATCACCACAGGAGGGCTCGATGACAGACGCAAAACCGCACGGCAAGTTCATCTGGAACGAACTCAATACCCATAACCTAGATGTCGCCAAGAAATTCCTGAGCACGGCGCTCGGCTGGTCGTTTGAGAAGATGGAGATTCCCGGCAGCACCTATTGGATCATCAAGAACGGCCATGACAGCGTCGGCGGCATCTTCGACATGAGCGGAGACGCGCATTTCAAGGGCGTCCCGGAGCACTGGCTGTCTTACGTCGCGGTCGACGACATCGACACGCGCTACAAGAACGCGCTCAAGAACGGCGCCAAGGAAGGTCGTTTGCCGTTCGATGTGCCCGGCGTGGGCCGCATCGGCATCCTCGCCCAGCCAGGCGGCGCGATGGTCGGTTGGATCACCCCAAAACCGATGTAAGGAGAAACGTCATGGATCACAAAGTCGGAACCCACGAGGAATGGCTCGCCGCGCGGCTCAAGCTGCTGGAGC
>JAFAQJ010000063.1 GCA_019246455.1 Pseudolabrys sp. | reverse complement strand
CGTGAAAGCACTGGCGCCTATCGTCCAGGACCAAGGAGCAGCTCTGCTCCTCGCCGGCCATGCCGGTTTGGTCGCAAGATCCGGTGCCGATGGCGCGCATCTTTCTGGCATGGCAGATTTCACAACAGCGCTAGAGTTGCTCAAGCCCGAGCGGATCGCCGGCGCCGGGAGTCTCGCAAGCCGCCACGATGCGATGGTCGCCGCGGAAGCCGGCGCCGACTATCTGATGTTCGGCGACGCCGGCACGACACAGCGCGAGGTCGTGACGATAGCGGAACAGATCATCTGGTGTTCCGAGTTGTTCGAGTTGCCTTGCGCCGCCTTTGCGGCAAATGCCGAAGAAATCGAACTGTTCGTTAAAGCTGGCGCCGATTTCATCGCACTCGATTACATCTGGTCAGATGCACGCGGTATCGCCGCAGCTATCAGTGACGCCGGTCAGCGCGCCCGTTTGCCGGAGACGGTCACTTGAAAAACGCCGCTGCATGGACCATTGCCGGCACCATACTGCTCGCGGCTGTGCCTTCCGCGGCGCAGAAAAAGCCGGCGCCCCCGTCCATTCCGGCACCGCCCCCGGCCGCTGCCACTGAAAATCCCGAAGCAGCATTCGCGGCCTACCAGCGGGGATATTTCCTTACAGCGTTTCGCGAAGCGAGCCGCCGCGCCGCGCAGTCGGACCCGCAGGCGATGACATTGCTTGGCGAGCTTTATGCCAATGGATTTGGCGTCAATCGCGACGATGCCAAGGCGGCCGATTGGTACAAACGCGCCGCCGATCGCGGCGATCGCGAGGGGACCTTCGCGCTGGCGATGCTGCGTTTTGAAGGCCGCGGCGGACCGCGCGACCCCGATGAAGGCGCCAAGTTGCTTGAGCAGGCGGCCAATCTCGGACATCCGGCAGCCGCCTACGACCTCGGTTTGCTTTACTTGCAAGGCCAGCAGTTTCCGCAGGATTTCAAACGCGCCGCCGAGCTTTTCACCGTCGGCGCCAAGGCCGGCAATCCCGAATCGCAATACGCATTGGCGACGCTCTACAAGGAAGGCCGCGGGGTCGCTAAGGATGAAAATCAGGCGATGCGCTTGATGGGCCAGGCCGCGATTGCGGGTAACCTCGATGCGATCGTCGAGTTTGCGATCGCGCAATTCAACGGCAAAGGCGCCGCCAAGGATGAGGCGGCAGCGGCAGCGCTCTTCCTCAAAGCCGCGCGCCGCGGCAGCCCGATCGCCCAAAATCGGCTGGCGCGGATTCTGTCCGCCGGCCGCGGCATGCCCGCAAATCCGGTCGAGGCGATGAAATGGCACATCGTTGCAAAGGCTAGCGGCAACGGCGACCCAGACCTCGACGCTTACATGGGGTCGCAAAAAAACGAGGACCGCGAAGCCGCACAAAAAGCTGCCACGCTTTGGATGCGGACCGACAAAAAGGCTGCGAACCCTTGACGGAAACGTGATGCGCGGGCAGATCACGCCGCATGCTGCGTTCTGCCATTCTCAACGTTATGGTCGCTGCGGCGCGCAAAACAGCGCGCGGGCTCAAGCGCGATTTCGGAGAAGTCGAAAAGCTCCAAGTCTCGCTTAAAGGACCGGCGAATTTCGTCAGCAGTGCCGACCGGCGCGCCGAAGAGACGCTCTATGAGGAGTTGAGCAAAGCCCGACCAGGTTATTGCTTCCTCGGGGAAGAAGGCGGAAAGCGGGAAGGTACCGACAAGTCCCACACCTGGATTGTCGATCCGCTCGACGGCACCACGAATTTCCTCCACGGCTTGCCGCAGTTTTGCATCTCAATCGGGCTGGAGCGCGAGGGCACGATTGTCGCCGGCGTCGTCTACAATCCCATTACCGAAGAAATGTTTACGGCCGAACGCGGCAAAGGGGCCTTTCTCAACGATCAGCGCATTCGTGTCGCCGCGCGGCGTAGTCTCAGCGAAGCTGTCGTCGCTTGCGCCCTTCCCCATCTCGGCCGGGGCGACATCAATCTCAACCGCCGGGAAATAGCGACGCTCCAGGAAAAGATCGCTGGGCTACGGCGTTTCGGCGCAGCCGCGCTCGATCTCGCTTTCGTCGCCGCCGGCCGTTTCGATGGTTATTTCGAGCGCGACATCAAGCCATGGGACATGGCGGCGGGCTTGCTAATGGTCCGTGAGGCTGGTGGCTACGTCACCGATCTCGACGGCGGCGACGACATGTTATCCAAAGGTCATATCCTGGCAGGCAATGAGATCATGCACCGCGAGCTCCTGCGCCAACTCCAGCAGGCAGCCAAGGCTTAAAAGCCACCGCAATTTCAACGTATTCAGCGGTTTTATCGAGACCGATAAGTTTTCCCTGTCATGCAGCTGTGGCATATTGTTCACGCGCGCCGCTTCGATGTGAAACCTGATGGCCTCTGAAACTGATCCGCTGAAGCTGAGCTGGCCCCGCATGTTCCTCGTGCGGATGCTGGTGTTCGTCGTTCTCTGCGGCCTGATCGCCTTTCTGCTTCACAAGCAGATCCAGAATGCCTTCATGGCCAATCCCGGCCTCAATGCTCTAATCATCGGCGTGCTGGTGATCGGCATCATTCTCGCGTTCAGGCAAGTGATCCGCCTCTACCCGGAAATTTCCTGGGTGAACAATTTTCGCCTCGCCGATCCCGGTCTCGCCGTCGAACGCCCGCCGGTCTTGCTGGCCCCGATGGCTGCCATCCTTGGTGCGCGAGTGGGGCGCATGGCGCTTTCAGCCCAGTTGATGCGGGGCATCCTCGATTCGATCGCGACTCGCCTCGACGAAGCGCGAGACATCGGCCGCTACATGACCGGCCTGCTCGTCTTTCTCGGGCTGCTCGGCACGTTTTGGGGCTTGATCGACACCGTCGGTTCGGTCGGCAACGTCATACAAAGCCTCAAGCCCGGCGGCGACGCGGCCGGCATGTTCGATTCACTGCGCGAAGGTCTCGCCGCGCCACTATCCGGCATGGGCATTTCGTTCTCGTCGTCGCTGTTCGGCCTCGCGGGTTCGCTGGTCCTCGGATTTATGGATTTGCAGTCGAGCCAGGCACAGAACCGCTTTTATACCGAGCTCGAGGATTGGCTCTCGACGACGGTCTATGATCATGGCACCGACACGATCGGCGCCGCAGCGCAAATCGGCCTCTCGGGAGACTTGCGCGGCGCGCTCGACCGGCTGCGCGACGCGATCGGTGAAGCAGGCTCGAACAAAGCGGCGACCAGCGCGATGGCCAACCTCGCCGAAGCGATCCAGGGCCTGGTCCACCATATGCGCAGCGAGCAGCAGATGATTCGCGATTGGGTCAACGCGCAGACCGAGCAGCACAGCGAAATTCGCCGGCTGCTCGATTTGCTGGTGCGCGAAAACGTCAATAGCCGCTAACGGCGGCGAGGATAGCAATGGCTCTCGCAAGAAGCCGCGACGGCGGCATGAATTACTGGCCGGGATTCGTCGACGCGTTGTCGACACTGATCCTCGGCATCATCTTTCTCCTGACCATCTTCGTCGTATTCCAGTTCTATTTGCAGCAGGAAGTCGCCGGCAAAGACACCGCACTCTCCCGTCTCAACGCTCAACTCGCCCAGCTGACCGAACTGTTGGCAATGGAGAAAGCCAGCAAGAGCGACCTCGAGCAGCAACTGGTCCAGATGCGCTCCAATCTCACCGCGGCCGAAGGTGAACGCGAAAAGTTCAAAGGCCTGTATGAAGGCGCCGGCATCAATCTGAAGGAGCAGGAAAACAAAATCAGTCAGTTGAGCGGCCAGCTCGAGGGGCAGAAACCGATCACCGACAAGGCGTTGGCACAGGTCGAAGTGCTCAACCAGCAAATCGCCGCGCTGCGGCGGCAGCTCGCTGCGCTCGAGGAAGCGCTCGATGCGTCGGAAAAGAAAGATAAGGAATCACAGGCGAAGATTGCCGACCTCGGCCAGCGCCTGAACGTCGCGTTGGCACAAAAGGTCCAAGAACTTACCAAATACCGTTCCGACTTCTTCGGACGCTTGCGCGAAATCCTCGGCA
>JAFAQJ010000146.1 GCA_019246455.1 Pseudolabrys sp. | reverse complement strand
TTCTTTTTCTTTGCCGGGAGTATGAGCCTGTTAGCGGCCGCCGCCTAGCGGGTTATTTCTTTTCCAGCATCAACTGGCCCTTGTGGCCGACGACGCGTTGCACCGCGTGCGCGAACCGCGCCAGCAGCCACGGCAACGTCACTTCGAGCCGCACCGCAGCGTCATAGACATCGATGAACCCCGCCGCGCGCTGGCCGAGCGCCTTGACGCTGAAGGCGAGCCGGTCCCCCGTCCACGTTTCATCCTCGATCGTCATGAAGCGGCCCAGTTCCGGCTTGGCGCGCTCGATCCCGGCCTTTATGCGGCGCACGGCCTCGTTCTTGCCGAGGCGGTGCGGAATCATAACGATCAGAGGTTCGGACATGACACGCATGTGGGAAGACTACACGCCGTGGGCAAGGCGACCCCGGAGAGAGCTGTGGCCGGTACAGGCGGCATAGCCGGCTGCTAGAGTTTCCGACGAGGCCGCGTGATGACGGCCGTCAGGGAGAGAAACCGATGTCGAAAACGATGTTTGTCGCGGCGGGGTTCGCCACGCTGGCACTCGCGCAACCGGCCGCCGCGGAACTGCTGACGCACAAAGATCTCACCGCCGACATGGCGGTCACGATGGCGCAGACCGCGGTCAACACCTGCAAGGCGCAGGGCCAGAACGTGTCGGCTACCGTGGTCGGCCGCGCCGGCGAGGTGATCGTGCAGATCCGCGGCGACGGCGCCGGCATGCACACCTTTGAGAATTCGTTCCGCAAGGCCTGGACCGCGCGCAGCTTCAAGGCGCCGTCCGGTGCGATCGAGGACCGGCTCAAGGCCAACCCGAACCTGCCGCTCATTCATCTCACCAATGTGATCGCCGACAAAGGCGGCCTGCCGATCAAAGTGGGGGATGACACGATCGGCGCGCTCGGCGTGTCCGGCTGCCCAGGCTGCGACGAGCCCTGCACCCAGGCCGGCATCGACAAGGTCTCCGGGGAGTTGAAATAGCGCGATTTGTGCGGGTCGCCGCGGGTGGCTCGCCACAATGTCGGTCGCCGCACTTCGTCGACGGTCATTTGCAGCGGCGAGGAACATGCTAGGCTTGGCGCCGTTGAGGAGCGCAAGCTCAATCGCTTTCGTAGGCGTGGGGTGTTCTCATGTGTCGTCGTCCCTTGCGTTGGACCTTCGTCGCCGCCGCGGCTCTTGCCGTCTCGCCGCTGCTCGCGGTTCCCGCTTCCGCCTCGCTGCTCATCACCGTCGATAAATCCGCCCAGCGCATGACCGTCGCGCTCGACGACCAGGAGATTTTCAACTGGCCGGTCTCGACCGGCCAGCGCGGTTACGACACGCCGTCCGGTGAATTCAAGCCGTTCCGTATGGAGAAGGACCACTTCAGCCGTGAATGGGACGACGCGCCGATGCCGAACTCGATCTTCTTTACGATGGAAGGCCACGCCATTCACGGCACCAACCACATGAAGGCGCTCGGCACCCCGGCCTCGCATGGCTGCGTGCGGCTCTCGGTCGAGAACTCCGAGACGCTGTGGAGATTGGTCAAGCAAGAGAAGATGGCGAACACCAAGGTCGTGCTCAAAGGCGAAGCACCGCCGCCGGCCGTCGCCAGCGCCGATCCCAATGCAACCGGTTCCGTGAAACCGCAGAGGCCGTCGCGTAACTTCGCGCGCGGGGAGGACGATCCGGATTTCACGTATGCGCTGCCGAACGACGAGCCGCAGTCTCCCACAACGCGACAGCGGTCGCGGCAGCCGAACGGCGCAGCCTATTTCGATGGCCGTTATTACTACGACCGCCAAGGCCGCCGTATCGCCGAAGCCGGATCGCCGCGTTCAGGCGGCTGGACCTATGGCCGCGATCCCTACGAACGCGGTGGCGACGACTACGGCCCGCGCGGTTACCGACGCGACGGCTTCTTCTCGGGCTGGCGCTGACGGGAACCACCGCGCCGGACGTGTCTTGTCGTGATGCTCAGGAAGGAGCGCGCCATGATCCGTAAACTCGCGTCCGGCAAATACCGGCTTTATTCACGCAAGGTCAATCCAAAGACCCGCAAGCGGCGTAATCTCGGCACATTCAACACGCGCAAGGCCGCCGCGCAGCACGAACGCGAAATTCAATACTTCAAACGCGCCTAACGAAAGGGATGACGATGCGTCACTTGGTTGCAGCTACGGTTCTTGCAGCGGCGCTATCGGGATTGACCACACCCGGTCACGCGGCCGATGAGTGGCCATTCTGCGCCTACTATGCCGGCGGACGGAACGGCGGCGGTACCAATTGCGGGTTCGCCAGCATGGCGCAGTGCCAGGAGACGCTTCGCGGTCTTGGCGGCATCTGCCAGCCGAATCCGCGGGTGCAGGCTTTCTATCCTGGACCTCGGGCCGTTCGCCACAGATCCCGTCATTATTGAGATCTTTTCGTCATCGCTGACGCCTATTGCGCGCAGCAACGCCACCGGCGAAAACGCTGGCATGCCGCCCACCATCCTGGCTCGGCTGATCGCCGACGAGGCGACCGCCAAGCGCGTTGCTTCGATCGTCGCGGAAACACTGGAAGACGCCGTTACAGCGGCGGTCGAGAGCGTCGATGGCGCGTGGGCCGCCGAATTGCATTTCGCCGCGCCGCCCGACAAAACTGCGATTCGTGAACTGATCGCGAGCGCGGCGGGACATGGTCACAATTTGAGTTTCGAGACCGTCACCGAGCGCGATTGGGTCGCGGCGAGCCTCGAAGGGCTGCGGCCGGTGCGCGCGGGCCGTTTTCTGTTGCATGGCGCGCACGATCGCGCCCACGTCAAGCCAAACGACATCAATATCGAGATCGAGGCGGCGCTTGCCTTCGGCACCGGCCACCATGGCACGACACGGGGCTGCCTGCTCGCGCTCGATCTTGTCGCGCGGCGTGGACGCCGGCGACGCACTCTCGACCTCGGTACCGGTACGGGCGTGCTAGCGATCGCCGCGGCGAAAGCATTCCGTAGCAATATTCTGGCGACCGACATCGATCCCGTCGCGGTCGCCGCCGCGCGATCCAATGCGCAGCTCAACCACACCGGCGCGTTCGCGCGGGTCGTTCAGGCGACAGGCCCGCGCGGCGTTGGCGGCCGTTACGATTTGATTTTCGCCAATATCCTGCTCGGCCCGCTCACGCGGATGGCGACGCCGCTGGCGCGGCTCGCCGCGCCCGGCGCCGTTGTCATTCTTTCAGGCCTGTTGCCGTCGCACGCCAACGCAGCACGCGCCGCCTACGGCGCGCAAGGATTGCACCTCGCGCGCCGCCTCGATCTCGAAGGCTGGACGACCTTGATAATGACGCGGCCCAAACGAAAACCGCCCCGGCCAAGGCCGAGGCGGTTTCGTTAGTCACTGTCGTTGTGGACGCGATTACCAGCCGCCGAACGGCTCGTCCTCGCGGCCAAAGCGATGAAGCGCGAGCTCGCG
>JAFAQJ010000105.1 GCA_019246455.1 Pseudolabrys sp. | reverse complement strand
CAAAGTCACGACGCGGAAGGTGCCGGTCGTGTTCGATCCCCGCGTGTCGAATTCGCTGGTCGGTCATCTCGCCGGGGCGGCCAACGGGGCCTCGATCGCGCGCAAATCAAGTTTCCTGAAAGACAAGATGGGTGCGCAACTCTTTGCCGATAACGTGCGCATCATCGACGATCCGCTCCGCAAACGCGGACTGCGCTCGCGGCCGTTCGATGCCGAAGGCGTCGCCGGCGCGCAACGCGCGCTGGTCGACAACGGCGTGCTGCGGGGCTGGTTGCTCGATTGCGGCACGGCGCGTGAGCTCGGACTTGTCACGACGGGCCATGCGCAGCGCAGCGTGTCTTCGACGCCCTCGCCGGGCGCCAGCAATTTGCACCTTGAAGGCGGCGCGGTAAGTCCGGATGCCCTTATCTCCGACATCGCCGACGGCTTCTATGTGACCGACCTGATAGGTTCCGGCGTCAATGGCGTGACCGGGGACTACAGCCGAGGCGCCAGCGGTTTCTGGATCGAGAACGGACACCGTACCTATGCGGTAAGCGAGGTGACGATTGCCGGCCATCTGCTTGATATGTTCCGCCGCCTGACGCCGGCGAACGATCTCGAATTCCGCTACGGCATCAACGCGCCGACTATCCGTCTCGAAGGGCTGACCGTTGCCGGTCAATGATCGCGCATGGCTGCGCGAACAGATCGCGCGCCTGCTGCGCGACGCCGGCAGTATCGCTCTGGCTTCGGCCAAGGGAACGCCGCGACAATGGACCAAGGCGGGCAACTCGCCGGTCTCCGAAGCCGACATCGCCGTCAACGATTTCCTCACGACGCACCTGCCGCCCCTCGTGCCCGACGCTGGTTGGCTGTCGGAAGAAACCGAGGACAACCGCACGCGATTGCAGGCGACGGCCATTTGGATCGTCGATCCGATCGATGGCACGCGGGCTTACCTCGAAGGCCGTGAGGATTGGTCGGTCTCCGTCGCGCTGGTCGACAACGGGAGGCCGAGTGTCACCGGCCTTTACGCGCCGGCGCGCGACGAGATGTTTCTCGCGGTGCGCGGCGAAGGCGCCACGCTCAATGGCGCGCGGCTGTCGGCATCCGCGGGCCGCGCGCTCGACGGTGCACGGCTGGCCGGACCGCAGAGCTACCTCAGGCGCTTCGCCGAGATGAATCCGAGCATCGTGCCGCAGGCGAAAATCCATTCTCTGGCGCTGCGAATCGCCCGTGTCGCCGCCGGCGTGATCGACGGCGCGTTTGCCTCGCGCAACAGCCATGACTGGGACCTTGCCGCCGCCGATCTTTTGGTGCACGAAGCCGGCGGCGCGCTGACTGACCTCGAAGGCCGGGTCGTGCGCTACAATCGGGCGGAGACGGCGCACGGCGCCTTAGTCGCCGCCGGTCAAGACCGCCACGGCGCGCTGCTCGAATTGGTGCGCGACCGCCGCAGCGAATTCGCGTAATCTTCGCCTGCGAACACATCGCCGGGCAATTCAATTCAGGATCGATCTCATGTCAGGACAATCCGGCACGCAACTTCTCCACCTTGTCTTCGGCGGCGAACTGACCGAGCCCGGGTCGATGGAATTTCGCGACCTGGGCAAGCTCGATATCGTCGGCATGTATCCGAACTATGCCGCTGCCTACGCGGCCTGGAAGGCCAAGGCGCAGCAGACGGTCGACAACGCTCACATGCGGTATTTCATCGTGCACCTTCATCGGCTGCTCGACCCGAGCACCACCACCACCGCTCCTGCCCACTAATCGGGACGGTCGCCGCAGTGAAGCGTCTGACGAGGCAACCCTGGTTTCAGAAGCTGATCGGCGTCTCGGCGGCCGAGTACCTGCGCTTCGTGGTCAAGACCAACCGCATCATCATCGAGCCGACGGATATCTATGAGCGCATCAAGCCGGATTTGCCGCTCATTCTGGCGATGTGGCACGGACAGCACGTGTTGATGCCCTTCATCAAGCGGCCTGAGCATCGCGCCAAAGTGTTGATCTCGCGGCACCGCGACGGCGAGATGAACGCGATTGCGGCCGAGCGTCTCGGCGTCGGCACGATCCGTGGCTCGGGCTCGCACGGCACGGATTTCCACCGCAAGGGAGGCGTAGGCGCGTTCCGCGAAATGCTGGATGCGCTGGCCGAAGGCTTCAACGTCGCCACCACGGCTGACGTTCCGAAAGTCGCCCGCGTCGCCGGTATGGGCATCGTCAAGTTGGCGCAACTGTCGGGCCGGCCGATCTATCCGGTGGCGGTCGCAACCAGCCGCCGCATCGAGCTCGACAATTGGGACAAAAGCGTCATCAACCTTCCGTTCGGCCGCTTCGCCGGCGCCGTCACCGAGCCGATCCGGGTGGCGGCGGACGCGGACGACGCCGCGCTCGAAACGGCTCGGCGCGCCATCGAAAGTGGACTGAACGCTGCGACCATGCGCGCCTATGAACTGGCCGACAAAGGCAAAGCCCGTGGCTAGCCGCATCCCAGCCGTGTGGCGGCCTTACCGCATGCTGTCGGTTTTCGCGACGCCGTTCGCGCCGCTGCTGTTTGCGCGCCGGCTGAGCCGCGGCAAGGAGTTGCGCGATCGCCTTCAGGAGCGACGCGGCGAACCCACGGTCGATCGTCCACCCGGGCCTTTAATCTGGCTTCATGGCGCCAGCGTCGGCGAGATCACCAGCGTCCTTCCGCTCATTACGCAAATCGCCGGTGAGCATACAGCGGTGCTCGTGACATCCGGGACCGTCACGTCCGCCGCGCTCGCCGGACAAAGATTGCCGCGCGGCGCGATCCATCAATTCGTGCCGCTCGACGCGCCGCGCTACGTTCGCCGCTTCCTAGAGCACTGGCAACCCGATCTCGCGCTGTTTGTCGAATCCGATCTGTGGCCCAATCTGGTGTTCGAAACATCCGGCCGGGGCACGCCGCTTATTCTGATCAACGGCCGGGTTTCGGACAGCTCGTTCCGGCGTTGGCGACGTTTTGGCGGGCTGATCCGTTCGCTGCTCGAGCGGTTCGATCTGTGTCTCGCGCGCACGTCAACCGACGCGGCGCGCCTGAACAACCTCGGCGCACCCCGCATTATCGCCGCCGGCAACATCAAGCTTGATGTTCCCGCCCCTCCCGTACGCGAAGATGCGCTGCGCCAGCTCAAGGCGCAGATCGGGGCGCGGCCCGTTGTCGCCGCGGCATCGACGCATCCAGGTGAAGAAGCAATGGTGATCGAGGCGCATCGCATTTTGCGCGCGAACTTTCCAAACCTGCTCACGATCATTGCACCGCGTCATCCGGAGCGTAGCAGCGGAATTGCCGAAATCGTGGTCGCCGCCGGATTGCATGCGGCGTTGCGTTCGCAAGGCCAAATCCCGACGGCGGGCACCGACATCTATATTGCAGACACCATGGGCGAACTCGGCCTGATCTATCGACTCGCACCGGTCGTTTTCATGGGCGGGTCGCTGGTACGGCACGGTGGCCAAAATCCGATCGAGGCTGCAAAACTGGGCGCAGCGATCGCGCATGGTCCGCACGTTGGAAATTTCCGCGAGATCTACGAGGCGCTCGATGAGGCGGGCGGCGCTGAGCTGATAACCGACGTCTCGGCCATGGCCAAGCAGTTCGCGACCTGGCTTGCCAATCCGGCAGCACAGACAAAGGCAGCTCAGAACGCCTTCGATGCGGTCGAGCAGCAAAGCGGCGCGCTGGCCCGCACGCTAAGCGCAATCGAGCCATATCTCATGCAACTGCGCCTCGGCAGCCGGATCGGCCGCCATGCGTGAGCCCTCCTTCTGGTGGCAACGGGACAGCGGCTGGCCTGCAGCGGCCTTATCGCCGCTAGCCTCGATCTACGGCGTGATTTCAGGCGCACGCATGGCGCGGACCGGGACGCGAGCGCCCGTGCCCGTCATCTGCGTCGGCAACTTTACGCTGGGCGGCAGCGGCAAGACTCCAACCGCGATGACGCTCGCGCGCCTGCTAACCGAGGCCGGACACAAACCGATGATCCTCAGTCGTGGCTATGGTGGCGATGCCGCAGGCCCGCTGATGGTCGATCCCCTAATTCATAACGCGACACAGACCGGCGACGAGGCCCTGCTGCTTGCGCACGCCGCGCCAACGATCGTGGCGCGCGACCGCATCGCCGGTGCGCGGATGGCGGCGCAGTACGGCGCAACCGTGATTGTGATGGACGACGGCCTGCAAAATTCGTCGCTGCAGAAGAACTTCGCTCTTGCGGTCATCGACGGACAGCGTGGTATCGGCAATGGGAAGGTGTTTCCTGCGGGGCCGTTACGCGCGCCGATGGCCACACAGTGGAGCCGCATACATGCTCTTCTCGTGATCAGCGAATCAGACAGCGCACGCGCCCTTATCGCAGAGGCGCAATCGCGCGCGTTTCCCGTTTTTTATGGGCGATTGCAGCCAAACGGCGCCGCGGTCGTCGCGTTACAGGGACACAAAGCGCTGGCTTTCGCCGGCATCGGTAACCCGGACAAATTTTTCGCGACCATCGAGGCCGCGGGCATCGCTGCGCCGGTTCGCAAAAGATTTTCCGATCACCACGTCTATTCCAATGAGGAAGCAGCGGACCTGCTGATGAAGGCCGAACACGAGGGACTCGATCTCGTCACCACCGAGAAGGATCTCGCGCGCATGAGCGGCCGGCCCGGGTTGGCCGCGCTCAAAAGCCGCGCCCGGGCGCTACCAGTCACGCTCGGGATCTCGGAAGAACCGAAATTACGGGATCTGATATTGTCAGCGATACGCCACTAATCAGGCGGGCGCGGCGCGTAGCCGTTGCAATACCGCTTCGGGGGTTGCGTAGGCTTCCTGACGATCAACGCTCCAGTATTTGAGCTCTTCCAACGGAATCGCGACACCCGTGACCGCACAACGCACAAAGGCGCCCGGCTTGACGACGCGAAAGTCGCCATCGAGATACTTGACCTCGGCTTCGCCGCTCATCGGGGTCGCGCGATCGTAGCGGTTGAGCACCGAGGCCTCCGTGGCGCGCCAGAAGGGGCGCTTCGAGCGCAAGATAATGCTTTACGGGCCGACGCGAAACCCTTGAATGTCCTCAGATTGATGCCGGTTTTACGCAAGCCGTGCTAGTTTTGCGCATTCGAGAGGATTGCCGGAAAAAGATGCGCACATCGCTTTTCGTGATGGCCACCGGATTGGCGCTGCTCGCATGGCCTGCATGGGCAGCCGAGCAAGTCGACATTCAGGCCGGCGACACCAACCTCAAGGCGACGCTTTACCGCCCGAGCGGACCGGGACCGTTTCCGGCCGTCGTCGCTCTACACGCTTGCGACGGCCTGAACTGGACCGACGGCACAATCGAATTGCGCTACGCCGAATGGGGCGAGCGACTGGCCGCGGCCGGATATGCTGTCCTGTTCCCGGATAGCTTCGGATCGCGCGGTTTGAAGTCACAATGCAGCGTGCGGGAGCGGCTGGTTCGCGCATCGCGGCTGCGGACGGCCGATGCGGCTGCGGCACGGCAGTGGCTACAAGGGCAAACTTGGGTGGTCGCCGACCGCGTCTCTTTGCTGGGCTGGTCACATGGCGCGAGCACGGCGCTCTGGACCATTCGCCGTACCGGCAGCCACCGTGACAAAACGCCGGACTTCCGCTCGGCCATTGCATTTTACCCGAATTGCCAGCGCTCCGGCCTGCTCGCCTGGAGCGCACGCGTTCCGACGCTCATCCTGATCGGCAGTCAGGATGATTGGACGCCGGCCAGTCAATGCGAACAAATGGTGGCGGGTGCCAAAGGCCGAAGCGCCGCAGCAACACTTGTGGTCTATCCCAATGCGCTGCACGATTTCGACCGCAAGAATTTGCCGCGTCAGGAGCGCACGGGCATCGCCAGCACGCCTAGTCCGGCGGGCCGCGTGCACATTGGAACCGACGAAGAAGCGCGTGAGGATGCATTCAAACGCGTCGCCGAGTGGCTGGCGCGCTGACGCTGGAACCTCCCTATAATTTTTGCGTTTCTCTGATGCCCCTCAAAGGACGGGCTGGGGCGATGCACAAGGAGAACGAGGATGCGCAAGATTCTGCTCACCGGAGCGTTGCTGATGGGCCTCGCGACCGCGGGCGCCATCGCACCGACGAGCGCTCAGGCTACGCCGCTGTCGGGCGCCGCGATCAGCTCGGCCATCGACAACACGTCGCTCGCACAAGAGGTCGCCTATTACTGTCGCCGCGTGTGGCGCTGCGGGCCATGGGGCTGCGGTTGGCGACGCTTCTGCGGCTGGACACCCGGCTACAGCTATTACGGGTATGGCGGGCCGTATGCCTACTACGGCGGTGGTTGGGGTCATCGCCACTGGCACCGCTGGTAAGTAGCGGCCCGTTACAGCAGGCTGCCCTGCCCTTCGCCGCCGCCCCGCTTCTTGCGTGGCCTGGCGAGGGGCTTTGACGCTGGTTCCGCAGCCTTGCCGCCTGCCGCGTCGACGGTCGCTCCAATTCTGCCGTCGCCGAATTCGATCTGAACCCGCTGGCTCGGCGATACCATCACTTTCGAGCGCAGCGGATAGCCTTTGTGATTGCGGATCAACGCAAAACCACGGTCGAGCACGCTACGATAGGAATAGGCTCGCAGCAGTTGCGCTGTAGCACCGACGAGTTCGGTGCGGCGCTGCAGTGCCGTGACATAAGCGCGCCGCGCCCGCTCGCCAAACGCCACCGTTTGTTCCTGACAACGGGCAATACGATGCGAGAGAAGCCGCGGCGAAAGCCGCGCAGCGGCGCGATCGTACTGGCGATGGTGAAGCTGCGCATTAGCGATTAGCGCGCGCGGCAGACGCTCGGCGCAGCCGTCTAGCCTTTGACGAGGTTGCGCCAGCAACTGGTCGGCCGCCGGCAACGCGTGCGATAGCAAACGCAACTCTTTGCGGCGCTGATCGATGCCACGTTGCCAGCAGGCGACGCGACGTGCCGCGAGCGAAGCGATCTGTGTCAGGAGATCAGCCCGCACCGGAACCGCTTTTTCCGCGGCTGCGGTTGGCGTCGGCGCGCGCCAGTCGGCAGCGAAATCGATCAACGTGAAGTCGGTTTCGTGCCCGACTGCCGAGATCAGCGCGATGTGGCTGGCGGCCGCGGCTCTCACCACCATTTCATCGCTGAAGGACAACAAATCCTCCAGCGAACCGCCGCCCCGGGCGACGATGATCAGATCCGGCCGGGGGATGTCGCCGTCTTTCGGCAGCGCGTTAAATCCGGCAATCGCGTTGGCGACCTCCGCCGCCGAGGTGTCGCCCTGCACGCGCACCGGCCACACCAGCACGTGGCGTGGAAAGCGATCCGACAAACGATGCAGGATGTCGCGGATCACCGCACCGGTCGGCGAGGTCACAACGCCGATCACCTCAGGGAGGAACGGTAGGAGCTGCTTGCGTGCTTCGTCGAACAGGCCCTCGGCGGCGAGCTTCTTCTTGCGCTCATCGAGGAGCTTCATTAGCGCGCCGATCCCGGCTGGCTCCAGCGTGTCGACGACGATCTGATACTTGGACGAACCGGCAAAGGTCGTCAGCCGCCCGGTGACGATGACGTCGAGACCCTCCTC
>JAFAQJ010000104.1 GCA_019246455.1 Pseudolabrys sp. | reverse complement strand
TTTCTCGCCGCTGCCGTCACCAGCAGACGCGGTGATGATGCCGCCAATGGCAGCGGGACCAGTGATGATGCCGGTGCCAGCGGTGCCAGCGCGCGCTCAGATCGACGCTCGTCGTCTTGCCGCTTACGATCGCCGCCGATGACGATGCCGTCGGGGAAGCCGCGAGCGCCGGCACGCTCAGTGCGCCCAGCGCGACCGCGGCGATCAATACAAGTTTCTTCATGTTGTTCTCCTCTGAAGTACCCGAGGAGAAAACGCGAGCAGCGCGCCGCCGGTTCCTGTCACGCGCACAGAGATTAATGAACGTTCGTTCAGCGCATTAGGTCGCGAAGCGGAAATGCATGACGTCGCCGTCGGCGACGACATAGTCCTTGCCTTCGAGTCGCAGTTTGCCGGCGTCGCGCGCGCCGGCCTCGCCTTTGAGCGTGACGTAGTCGTCGTAGCCTATCGTCTCGGCGCGGATAAAGCCGCGCTCGAAATCGGTATGGATAACGCCTGCCGCCGCCGGCGCTTTGGTGCCAGCGGTGATGGTCCAGGCGCGCGCTTCTTTCGGCCCGACCGTGAAATACGTGCGCAGATGCAACAGCGCGTAGCCGGCGCGCACTAGCCGATCGAGCCCGGTTTCTTTGAGCCCAACCGCTTCGAGATAATCCTTGCGTTCCTCAGCCGGCAGCGCCGCGATCTCGCTTTCGATTTTGGCCGAGATCACCACCGCCATCGCGCCTTCTTCCTTGGCGCGCGCCTCGACCAGCTTGGAGAACTTGTTGCCGCTCGCCGCCGACGCCTCCTCGACATTGCAGGCGTAGAGCACCGGCGCCGATGTCAGCAGGCCGAGCGAATGAAACAGCTTCTCTTCCTCCACCTTGCGCTCGACCAGCCGTGCTGGCTTGCCGTCTTTCAGCAAAGCGAGCGAGCGATTGACCAAATCGAGCGTTTCCTTGGCCTCTTTGGCTTCCTCGCCCTGTCCCTTGGCCTTCTTGTTGAGGTTATCGACGCGCTTCTCGAGACTCTCGAGGTCGGCCAGCATCAACTCGGTCTCGATCGTGTCGATATCGGCGACCGGATCGATCTTGCCGTCGACATGGGTAATGTCGTCGTCCTCGAAGCAGCGCACGACATGGACGATCGCGTCGACCTCGCGGATCGTCGCCAGAAACTGGTTGCCGAGTCCCTCGCCCTTCGAGGCGCCTTTCACCAGCCCGGCGATGTCGACAAAGGTGATGCGGGTCGGAATGATCTGCTCAGATTTGCCGAGCAGGGCGAGCGTGTCGAGCCGTTCGTCCGGCACGGCGATCTCGCCGACATTCGGCTCGATCGTGCAAAACGGATAGTTCGCCGCTTGCGCCGCGGCGGTTTGCGTCAGCGCATTAAAGAGCGTCGATTTGCCGACATTCGGCAATCCGACGATGCCGCACTTGAATCCCATTATTCGGCCGTCCCTTCACCCGCCGCCGGCTTGAAACCCTTGGCGTCCATCGCGAGATGCACCTTGTTTTGGAAGCTCGCGTCTTCCCCCTTCGCCAACAGCGCCGCGTTGTCGGCGACGATCTCGGAGATCGCCTCGACCCATGGCTGCTCGTCCTTGGCGAAATCCTGCAGCACATAAGCGTGCACCAGGTTCTTGTCGCCCGGATGGCCGATACCGAAGCGCACGCGGCGGTAATCGTTGCCGATGTGCGCGGTGATCGAGCGCAGTCCGTTGTGCCCGGCATTGCCGCCGCCAGTTTTCACCCGCAGCTTCATCGGCGGCAGGTCGAGTTCGTCGTGAAAAACGACGATCTCGTTCAGACCCAGTTTGTAGAAATGCGCAGCTTCCGCCACCGCGCGACCTGACTCGTTCATGTAAGTGCCCGGCAGTAGCAGCAGCGTCTTGACGCCGCCGATCTCGCCCTCGACCGCGACGCCCTGGAAACGCCGCCGCCACGGCGACAGCGAATGCCGTTTGGCAATCTGCTGCAGCGCCATGAATCCGATGTTGTGGCGATTGCCGACATAGCGCTCGCCCGGATTGCCGAGGCCGACAAGAAGCAGCATGGCGTCACCGCGCAGGCGCGAGATCGAACGAAGGAAACGGGAGCGAGAACCGCTCCCGTCTCGTTACTTCTTCTCGGCCTTCGGCGCGGCAGCCGCGCCGGCAGCCGGCGCAGCACCCGCGGCCGGAGCCGCGGCGCCACCCGCAGCCGGAGCCGCAGCGCCACCTTCGGCCGGAGCCGCGCCTGGAGCAGCGGTCGCAGCCGCGGCAGCAGCCGCAGCGGCGGCAGCCGCTTCGGCCTGCGCCTTGAGTTCTTCGGCGTAACCGGACGGCGGCACGACAGTGACCAGCGTAATGTCACCTTGCGCGACGACCTTCAGGTTCTTCGGCAGCGTCACGTCGCTCAAGTGCTTCGAGTAATTGATTTCGAGGTCCGAGATGTCGACGTCGATCGATTCCGGAATTTCCTCGGCCGGCACGATCACCGCGATGGTGTGGGTCACGATGTTGACGGCGCCGCCGCGCTTCACGCCGGGCGACACTTCGGCGCCCTTGACGTGGATCGGCACGTTGACACGGATCTGCGCGCCTTCGGCGACGCGTAGGAAGTCGACATGGATCGGCAGATCCTTCACCGGGTCGAGCTGGAAGTCGCGCGGAATGACGCGATGCTTCTGGCCGTCGACGTCGATGTTGTAGAGCGTGGTGAGGAAGCGCCCGCCATAGATGCGCGTGCGCAATTCCTTGTGGTCGAGTGACACCGTCACCGGGGGTTGGTTATTGCCGTAGATCACTCCGGGCACTTTGCCGGCGCGACGCTCTGCCCGGGCGGCCCCCTTGCCGCTCTTCGGACGAGCCGTCGCCTTCATTTCCTTGACGGTCGCCATGACTCTCTACCTCTATCCAGTTGAAAAGGCGGCGCTTTGACGCCGCCTGTCGTCGCGGCAAGCCTCCAGGGGTGCCGGGGGCCGCGAACGCGCCGGTTTATAGGGGGTCAGGCCAGAAAGGGCAAGGAAGGGCGATTAACCCTCGGCTGCGGGCTTTTTCACCTTCGTGCCCTTCGCTTCGAGCACCTCGATGCGTGCCTTGAGCGCCTCGTTTTCCTCGCGGGCGAGGCGGGCCATTTCCTTGACCGCCTCGAACTCCTCGCGCTGGACCACGTCAAGATCGCGCAGGATGCGCTCGGCCTGGGTGCGGAACAGCGTATCGAATTCACGCCGCACGCCCTGCGCGACGCCGGCGGCGTCGTTCATCAGCCGCGCCATCTCATCGAAAATTCGGCCTGAGGTCTGGGTCATCGGAATCGCTCCACCGCTGTCGGTGAAAGAATGGCCCCGCGGTCGCGCTCTCGCAAGAGGCGAGATTTAGAGCGGCATGGTAGGAGATTCGCGCGATGCCCTTCCTTGTCATGCCTTTCCCCGCCTTTGACCCGGTGCTGGTGCATCTCGGGCCATTCGCGATCCGCTGGTACGCGCTCGCCTACATCGTCGGCATCCTGCTCGGCTGGTTCTATGCGCGCCTGCTGATCCGCGACGGCAAACTATGGGCCCGCAAGAAAGCGCCGCTCACCGTCGCCCAGTTCGACGATTTCGTGGTGTGGGTGACGCTCGGCATCATCCTCGGCGGGCGCATCGGTTACGTCCTGTTCTACAACCTGCCGCACTTCGCCGCACATCCGCTCGAAATCCTCCAGCTCTGGAACGGTGGCATGTCGTTCCACGGCGGCTTTACCGGCTGCGTCGTCGCGGTGATCGCGTTCGCCCGCGTCAACAAAATTCCCTTCCTCTCGCTTGGCGATCTGACCTGCGCCGCCGGACCGTTCGGCATCTTCCTCGGCCGCCTCGCCAATTTCATCAACGGTGAATTGTGGGGCCGCCCGGCCGACCTGCCGTGGGCGATGATCTTCCCGAACGGCGGGCCGCTGCCGCGTCATCCGAGCCAGCTCTATGAAGCCGGCCTCGAAGGTCTGCTGTTGTTCGCCGTATTGTTCGTGATGGTCCGCCTGGGCGCGCTTAAATATCCCGGCCTGATCGTCGGCGCGTTCGCTTGCGTCTATGCAGTGGCGCGCAGCACCGCCGAATTCTTCCGCGAGCCCGACGCGCAACTCGGTTTCCTGTGGGGCGGCGCGACGATGGGACAACTGCTGTCGATCCCGCTGTTCCTCGCTGGCGTCGGCTTCATCCTCTATGCGGTGAGGCATCCGGCCAAATGACCGACGCGATGTCGCCGCTGGAACAAGACATCCGGCGCCGCATCGCCGCTGCGGGACCGATGCCGATCGGCGAGTACATGGCGCTCTGCCTGTCGCATCCCGACCACGGCTATTACGTCACCCAGCAGCCGCTTGGCGCCGCCGGCGATTTCACCACCGCGCCGGAGGTCAGCCAGATCTTCGGCGAGCTGATCGGATTGTGGACGGTCGCGATCTGGCAGCAGATGGGCTCGCCGGAAAACGTGCGCCTGATCGAGCTCGGTCCGGGCCGCGGCACGCTGATGAACGATGCGTTGCGCGCCGCCCATGTCGCGCCGGCGTTCCGTTCCGCCGTGGTCGCCCATCTCGTCGAGATCAGTCGGCCACTGCGCCTGCAACAGGAAGAGACCTTGAAGGATGCCGGCGTCCCGGTGTTCTGGCACCACGCGCTCGACGACGTGCCAGCGGGACCCTCGATCGTCATCGCCAATGAATTCTTTGACGCGCTGCCGATCCACCAGGCGGTCAATGTCGGCCACGAATGGCGAATGCGCACGGTCGATGTGATCGATGGCAGGCTCGGCTTTGGCGTCGCCCAAACCGCCATCCCGCACTTCGCGGGCACGCTGCCGCCAGCCGTGCGCCAAGCCGGCGACGGCGAGATTTTCGAATGGCGCGACGACACAATGGCGTTCGAACTAGGACGCCGCGTGATGAGCGGCGGCGGCGCGGCTCTTGTGATCGATTACGGCCATGAGCAAAGCCAGCCCGGCGACACCTTTCAGGCGGTCGGGCGTCACACTTATGCCGACCCGTTCGAGAGCCCGGGCTCGATCGACCTCACCGCCCATGTCGACTTCGAGGCACTTACGCACGCCGTCGAGACCATGGGGCCAAAGGCCTTTGGCCCGGTCATGCAGGCACGGCTGCTGGACAGCCTGGGGGTCCAAGCGCGGGCTAACGCGCTCAAGGCCAATGTCCCGCGCAACAAGGCGTTCGAAATCGACTCGGCGTTGGCGCGGCTGACCGGCACCGGCCGCACCGGCATGGGGCAATTGTTCAAGGCGGTCGCCTTCGCGCATCCTAACATCGGCACTCCGCCGGGTTTCGAGTGACGCATTGCGCGGCATGTTGCGCCCTATGGCATTTGCGCCGATAAGGCCCGCATGAAGCTTGAAGCCAAATCGCTTGCCGCTTTGCCCGGCATCTGCCACGCCTTCTTCACCCGCGAGGGCGGCGTGTCGCAGGGCCTTTACGCCACGCTCAATGGCGGCATCG
>JAFAQJ010000098.1 GCA_019246455.1 Pseudolabrys sp. | reverse complement strand
CACCGGCACTACGAAGGCCAGCCGCAACAGGATCTGGTGAAGTACTTTTGCTACCACCCCGGCCCGAACCTCGACACGCTGCACTGGATGTTTAAGCGCAAGATCAGGTGGTGGGGCATGGACACCGGCTCGTGCGACCATGCGATGAATACCTCGATCCGCTTCATGCGGCCCGATCTCGCCGACGAGTTCACCAAAAAGCACGGCAAGACGCCGGCTGAGTTCTTCGGCACCTTCCACTACACGCACAAGCGTTCCGGCCGTCAGGTCATGGCCGACGTCTTCCCGTTCCATAACTGGGCATTCCAGGAGGGACTGCTGCATGCCGAAAATCTCGGCGGCGACATCGAACTGATGCTCGGCAAGCGCTGCTTGATCGGAGCGTTCCCGTGGCGTTACGAGGGACTGGAAAGCTGCCCATGCCGCATCCTGTGTTTCGAGGATACCGACATGTCGGTCGAGGCGGTGGGCGACGCCGCTAAGGCGATCTTGCGGCGCTGAGCCGCTTGCGAGTGCTTTCGCAGTCTGGTTGAATTTGTTTGCGTGCAAATGAAATTGGCGCCGGGGGACAGACGCTCAATGCCGCATATCACCTCGAAGGACGGCACGCGCCTTTATTACGAGGAGGCCGGCAGCGGCCCCCCGGTCGTTTTCGTCCACGAATACGCCGCCGATTACCGCACCTGGGAGCCGCAGGTGCGGCACTTCGCGCGCTCCCATCGCTGCGTCACCTACAGCCAACGCGGCTATCCGCCATCCGACGTTCCAAATGAGCCCGACAAATATTTGCAGAACGTGTTTCGCGACGACGTCATTGCGGTGATGGATGCGCTGGAAATCGACAAGGCGCATGTTGTCGGTCACTCGATGGGCGCGGCGACCGCGCTGCATGTCGGTATCCATTACGCCAATCGCTGCCTTTCAGTAACGGCTGCCGGTTGCGGCTATGGCTCGTCGCCTGATCCGAAAGTCGTCGAGGAATCCCGCGCCGCATCGCGCGAGAATGGGAAAATGTTTCGCGCGCAGACGATGGAAGAGGGCGCGAAGAAATATTGTGACGGCCCGACCCGGCAATCGCAGAAATGGAAGGACCCGCGCGGCTACGCCCACTTTGTCAAACTGATGAGCGAGCATTCCAACATCGCCCACGCGCTGGTCATGGAAAATCTCCAGGCCAAGCGCCCGACCTTGTGGGAGATGCAGGCCGAACTGAAAAAATTCGCGCCACCGCTGCTCATCATCGTCGGCGACGAAGACGAATGGTGCGTCGACGCCAGCGTGTTCCTGCGGCGCACGGTGCCGGTGTCTGGCCTCGTCGTCATTCCGCGGACCGGCCACACCGTGACCAGCGAGGAGCCGGAGAAATTCAACGCGGCGCTCGAGGAGTTTTTTGCCGAAACCGAGCGCGGCCGCTGGGGCTCGCACAAACCGCCGAAGTAACGGCACACGTCAGTCAGTGGAGTAGTCGATGGACTTGAAGCTCAAAGGCAAAACCGCCCTGGTCACCGGCGGCTCTGAAGGCATCGGCAAGGGCATCGCGCTCGCGCTGGCGAAAGAGGGCGTCGATGTCGCGATCTGCGCGCGGCGCAAGGAGCCGCTCGAGGCCGCCGCGGTGGAAATCGCGAAAGCCACGGGCCGAAAGATCGTGCCGATCGCGGCCGACCTGCGTCAGGACAAGGATGCCAAGAATTTCATCGAAGCTGCGCACAAAACGCTCGGCCGCTGCGACATCATGATCAACAATGCCGGCTCCGCCGCCGGCGGCGTGATCGAGCACCTCACCGAGGACGATTGGGAGAAGGGCCTCCAGCTCAAGTTCATGGGCTATGTGCGCTGCCTGCGTTACGTGCTGCCGATCATGGTCAAGCAGGGCGGCGGCCGTGTCGTGAACCTGATCGGCAATGACGGCGTGAAGCCGTCCTATTGGGAAATCTGCCCCGGCGCGGCGAATGCCGCCGGGCAAAACCTGACGCTCTCGCTCGCCGGCCAATACGGCAAGCACAAGGTCTCGTTCTGCGCCGTCAATCCAGGCCCGGTGCGCACCGAGCGCTGGGCCGGCCTCGTCAAGGCGATGTCGCGCGATATGAAGATTTCCTACGAGGAGGCTGACACGCTCGCGCCGTCCTCGATTCCGATGGGGCGCATCGCCGAGGTCGAGGAAGTCGCCAATCTTGTGGTGATGCTGGCTTCGCCGTTGATGGAAATGGTCAACGGCACCATGATCGAGATCGACGGTGGCCAGGACAAGCCGTTGATGGATCGCTATCGCGACAAGAACAGGAGTTGAGCGCGTCGTTTGGGCTCGCTTGACTCGTAGGAACCGACAGACCGACAATTTGCACACAAATAAAACCGGACACAGCCACGCAGGAGCTTCGTCATGACTACCAAGCGTCTCGTGTTCTCTCTCGCCACTGCCGCCTTTGTCGTCGCAAGCTTCTCGTCAGCGACGGCGCAGAACACCATCAAGATCGGCGAGCTCAACAGCTACAAATCGCAGCCCGCGTTTCTTGAGCCCTACAAGCGCGGCATGGACCTCGCGCTCGATGAGATCAATTCGAAGGGCGGCGTGCTCGGCAAGAAGCTTGAGCTGATCTCGCGCGACGACGGCGCCAATCCCGGAGACGCCGTGCGGGTCGCCGAAGAACTCGTGACGCGGGACGGCGCGGCGCTGATCGCCGGCACCTTCCTGTCGCATATCGGGCTCGCGGTGACGAACTTCGCGGGCCAGAAGAAAGTGTTCTTCCTCGCCGCCGAGCCGCTGACCGACAAGATCACTTGGCAGAACGGCAATAAATATACCTACCGGCTGCGCGCCACGACCTACATGCAGACGGCAATGTTGATGCCGGCCGCGCAAAGCGTCAAGAAAAAGAAATGGGCGCTGGTCTACCCGAACTTCGAATACGGTCAGTCGGCCGCCGAAGCCTTCAAGACGCTCATGAAGAAGGCCCAACCCGACGTCGAATTCGTCACCGAGCAGGCGCCGCCGCTCGGCAAGATCGACGCCGGCGCGGTGGCGCAGGCGATCGACGACGCCAAGCCTGACGCGATCTTCAACGTGATGTTCGGCGGCGATCTCGCCAAATTCGTGCGCGAGGGCAACACCCGCGGCGTGTTCAAGGACCGCCCGGTCGTGAGCCTTTTGTCGGGTGAGCCGGAATATCTCGACCCGCTCAAGGACGAAACCCCGGTCGGCTGGGTCGTCACCGGTTATCCGTGGGACAAGATCAAGACCCCGGCGCACGCGGCGTTCCTCACCGCCTACCAGAAGAAGTTCAACGACTATCCGCGGCTCGGCTCGATCGTCGGCTACGTTACCATCAAGTCGATTGCCGCCGGCATCGCCAAGGCGAAATCGACCGACACCGAGAAGCTGGTCGAGGCGTTCAAGGACTTGAAGGTCGATTCGCCATTCGGGCCGTTCACCTATCGCGCCAGCGATCATCAGGCGACGATGGGGGCTTTCGTCGGCAAGCTCGCGCTGGAGAACGGCAAGGGCACCATGGTCGACTTCAAATATGTCGACGGTGCCTCCGTGCTGCCGTCGGACGCCGAAGTGAGGAAGCTTCGCCCGGCGGAATCGAACTAACGTGAGAATGCGGTCCGCGCCCCAAGCGCGGGCCGCTTCGCAAGGCGCGGCGCCGGGCGCCCGAAGACGTCCATGACTCTCAACGCCTTCCTGTTTCAGGCGCTCAACGGGCTCTCGACCGCCTCCGGCCTGTTTTTCGTCGCTGCTGGCCTATCGCTGATCTTCGGTGTCACCCGCATCGTCAACATCGCGCACGGGTCCCTCTATATGCTGGGGACCTACATCGCCTACAGCTTCGCCACGACTTACGCCGGTGCGCCGGGCTTCTGGGGCGGCATCATCGCGACCGCGCTGATCGTCGGTATGTTCGGCGCGCTGATCGAGGTCGTGCTGCTGCGGCGCATTTACCGCGCACCCGAGTTATTTCAGTTGCTGGCGACCTTCGCGCTGGTCCTCGTCATCAACGATGCGACGCTGTGGTTCTGGGGTCCGCAGGATCTGCTTGGCCCCCGCGCGCCGGGATTGCGCGATGCCATCCCCATCCTCGGCCGGCGGTTGCCGAGCTACGATTTGTTCCTGATCGGGATCGCGCCGATCGTGCTGCTTGCGCTGCATTTCACGCTGGCGAAGACGCGGCTCGGCCGCCTGGTGCGCGCCGCGACACAGGACCGCGAAATGGTCGGCGCGCTGGGCGTCAACCAAGCGATGCTGTTTACTGCCGTGTTCGCGCTCGGCTCGCTGCTGGCCGGGCTTGGCGGCGCCCTGCAAGTGGCGCGCGAGCCGGCTAATCTTGCGACCGACCTTATCGTGATCGGTGACGCCTTCGTCGTCGTCGTGGTCGGCGGGATGGGTTCGATCACCGGCGCCTATCTTGCGGCCATCATCATCGCCGAGGTGAAGGCACTCTGCATTGCGCTCGGTGTCGTCGATATCGCCGGCATCTCGGTCAATTTCACCAAGTTCACCTTGGTCGCGGAATTCCTGGTGATGGCGGTGGTGCTGATTGCGCGGCCTTACGGTCTGCTCGGCAAGCCACAGGGCGCGGTGCGCTCGGTGGCGGAGCCGGAGGATCCGATCCGTCCGGCGAAATGGCCACTGAAAATCCTCGCCGGGCTGACGCTCGCCGTCCTGCTGGCGTTGCCGCTCCTCGCCAGGGACGAACCTTATCTACTGGTGCTCGGCATCGACGTGCTGATTGCCGTCATTTTCGCCACCTCGCTGCATTTCATCGCCGGTCCCGGCGGTCTGCATTCCTTCGGTCACGCCGCTTATTTTGGACTGGGCGCTTATGGCGCGGCGCTGCTGGTGAAATGGCTCGCCGCCCCGATGGGGCTGGCCTTGATCGCGGCGCCGATTGTCGCGCTCTTCGGTGCGCTGCTGTTCGGCTGGTTCGCCGTGCGGCTGTCCGGCGTCTATCTCGCGATGCTGACGCTGGCCTTCGCGCAGATCGTATGGGCGCTGGTGTTCCAGTGGGAAGCGCTGACCGGTGGCTCGAACGGCGTGGTCGGTGTCTGGCCGCCGCCGCCGTTCGACGGCGCCACGGTCTATTTCCTCCTGACGCTCATTCTTGCCGTGGCCGCCGTGTTGCTGTTGCGGCGTTTGCTGTTTGCGCCGTTCGGCTATGCGATGCGGGCCGGTCGCGACTCGCCGCTGCGCGCTGAAGCCATCGGCATCGACGTCAAGCGCGTTCATTGGCTCGCTTTCGCGATCGCCGGCTGCGTGTGCGGCGTGGCGGGCGGATTGTTCGCCTTCGCCAAGGGCTCGATCTCGCCGGAGACGATCGGCGTCAGCCGATCGATCGATGGCCTGGTCATGGTGCTGCTCGGCGGCATTCAAACATTGACCGGGCCGGTGGTCGGCGCCGTAGCGTTCACGACGTTACAGGACACTGTGATGCGTCAAACCGAATATTGGCGCGCGCTGCTTGGCGGCATCATTCTTCTGCTCGTGCTGGCGTTCCCGATGGGCATTGCCGGCGCGTTCCGCATGTTTGCGCGGCGGGCCTCATCATGAGCGAACTCGAGATCAAGTCCCTGTCTAAGGCGTTTGGCGGCGTCCACGCCGTGCGCGACGTCTCGTTCGCAGTCGGCAAGGGCGAATTCCTGGCGATGATCGGGCCGAACGGCGCCGGTAAGTCGACCTGCTTCAATATGATCAACGGCCAGCTTCGGCCCGACAGCGGCGAAATCCTGTTCGAGGGCCGCAATCTCGCGGGTCTTCATTCGCGCGACGTCTGGCGCCTCGGCGTCGGGCGCACGTTCCAGGTCGCGGCAGTGTTCGGTTCGATGACCGTCGTCGAGAACGTGCAGATGGCGCTGATCTCGCATAGCCACGGCATCTATAAATTCTGGCCGGCCGCGGCGTCGCAACACCGCGAGCGCGCGCTTGAACTCCTCGCGCAGGTCGGCATGCGCGAGGCGGCCGACAGGCCGAGCCGTGAACTTGCCTACGGCGACATCAAACGTATCGAGTTGGCCATTGCGCTCGCCAACGATCCGCGCCTTCTGTTGATGGACGAGCCGACCGCGGGCATGGCACCACGCGAGCGCAACAACCTGATCGCGCTGGTCAAGAAGCTGGTGGTCGAGCGCGGCATCTCCGTGCTGTTCACAGAGCATTCGATGGACGTGGTGTTCGCCTTTGCCGACCGCATCGTCGTACTGGCGCGCGGCCACTTGATCGCCGACGGCAATGCCGCCGAAATCCGGGACAATCCGCAAGTACGCGAAGTCTATTTCGGCACCGGCAAGACTTTCGCAGGCCAGGCGTCGTGATCGGCCGCACCGAAATAAAACCGATGCTCGCGGTCGAGGGCCTGAAGGCGTGGTATGGCGCCGCACAAATTCTCTATGACGTGCGTTTCGATGTGCGGCGCGGCGAAGTCGTCGCTTTGATGGGACGCAACGGCGCCGGCAAGTCCACCACTATGAAGGCGCTGATGGGATTGGTGGGCCGCCGGGAGGGGCGCGTCACATTCAACGGCCGCGACATCTCCCGCCTGCGGCCCTACGAGATCGCGCGGCTCGGTCTGGGCTTCACGCCGGAGGACCGGCGGATCTTTGTCGATCTCACCGTCGAGGAAAATCTCGATATCGGCCGTCAGCCGCCGCGCCGGTTCGCCGATGCCGCGCCGGCGCCGGAATGGAGCCCGGAACGGCTCTATAAGCTCTTTCCCAATCTCGGCGAGATGCCGCGCCGGCTCGGCGGCCGCATGTCGGGCGGCGAGCAGCAGATGCTGACGGTCGCACGGACCTTGATGGGCAACCCGTTGCTGGTGCTGTTCGACGAGCCTTCCGAGGGTGTCGCCCCGGTGATCGTCGAGCAGATGGCAAACACCATCATTGAACTAAAGAAGGAGGGGCTGTCGATTCTACTGTCCGAACAGAATGTGCATTTCGCCCGTTTGGTGTCGGACCGTGTTTACATGCTGGAGAAGGGCCAGATACGCTGGTCCGGCACGATGGCCGAGCTCGACGCCAATTCCGACGTGCAGCGCGCTTATCTGACGGTGTGACATGAAGAAGCCGCGGCTCAAAGCGCTGCCGACCGATCCCGAGCGGTACGTGCTCGACGAGCAGGTCGGCTTCCTGATGCGCGTCGCAATGCAACGCCATACTTCGATTTTCATGTCGCGCATGATCGAGCAGCTCACGCAAACCCAGTTCGCGGCGCTGTCGAAGCTCTATGAAGTCGGCGCCTGCTCGCAGAACCATCTTGGCCGGCTGATCTATCTCGATGCCGCCACCATTAAGGGCGTGGTCGACCGCCTGAGCCTGCGCGAATTCGTCACCGCGGTGAGCGATCCGAACGACCGCCGTCGCCGCGCGGTAACGCTCACCGAGCGCGGCCGCGCCGTGACCGAACAGGCGATGAAGGTCGCGGCCGAGATCACCGCCGAGACGCTCAAGCCGTTGAGCGCCGAGGATCAGCGCGACGTCGTGCGGCTGCTGAACCAGCTCGGCTAATACCCGTAGAGCCGCGCCGGGTTGTCGACCAGCACCTTGTGGCGGGTTTTTTCGTCCGGCACCCAATCGAGCAGCATGTCGAGCATCCAAGCGTGCTTGGGCTTGAAGTTTGGATGGGGGAAGTTCGACGCCCACACCGTGCGATCCGGCGCGTGCTTGACCAGCGCCTTGGCGAGCGCTCCAACGTCGTCGTAATACGGCGGACCTTTCTTTGAGGTCTCGTACGGCGCGGCCAGTTTGATCCAGCGCTTGTCGTTGTCGAGGATGCGCAACAACGACTTGAAGGCGGCACTGTCGGTCGTGACCGGCTCGAGGAATTTGCCGGTGTGGTCGATCACCACATTACATTTGAGGCGATTGATCGTGGCCTCGTAGTCCGGGAACGTCCGACCGTCCATCTGGAAGGTGATGCTCCAGCCGATCTCGGCCAGCCGCGCCGCCATCGGTTCGATGATGTCCCAGCCCAAGACGCCGGCGGGAAAAAACATGAAGAAGCGCAACCCGCGCACGCCGAGCTTGTTGAGCCGCTCGAATTCGGCGTCGGTCGTGGTCTCATCGACCACCACGACGCCACGCGCGCTCGGCCCAATCTTCTTCATCGTGTCGAGCAGCAACGTGTTGTCCTTGCCGTAGGCGGTCGGCTGCACGACCACGGTGCGATCGATGCCAAGGAGTTTGCGCACCTCCATATACTCCTCGACCGTCGCGTGGGGCGGCTTGAAGGTCGCCGTCGGCGCCAGCGGCAGTTTCTCGTCGTAGACGTGGATGTGGCAGTCGGTGGTGCCGGGCGGTGCCTTGAGTTTGGGCGCAGGCTGGTCGTGCAATTCCATGGTCGGTTCCCAAAAAAGAACGAGGCGCCGCGAAACGGCCCTCGCTGTCGCAAGGTTGGGTCGGCGTGGTAGTGGAGTCAATGACAAGTGGCGCCGGATTCAATACCGCACGTTCGCGAACACCCGCACGCTCGCGCCCGGCATCAGCACTTCGTCCTTGGTGTAGGAGACGTGGTTGCGGATATCGGCATTGAGCAGATTGGTCCCTGAAATACCGACGCGGAGTTCGCGCGGCTCGCCGGGCCGCGGATGGTCTGGTTTCCAAGAATAACTCAATTCGGCGCGCAGATCGTTGTAGCCCGGGGTCGGCGTTTCGCCGA
>JAFAQJ010000089.1 GCA_019246455.1 Pseudolabrys sp. | reverse complement strand
GCGCATGGACTTCTCCCTTTCTCCCGAAATCGAGGCGTTGCGCCTGAAGGTCCGTGCCTTTGTCGACGAGCATGTCTTGCCGCTTGAAAGCGATCCGTCGAATTTCGCCGAACACGAGAACATTCCCGAGGGCCGTCTCGCGGTGGTGCGCGAGAAGGCGAAGAAGGCTGGCCTGTGGGCGCCGCAGTCGCCGAAAGAATACGGGGGCATGGATTTGCCGATCGTCGCCTGGGCCGCGATCTACGAAGAAGCCGCGCGTTCGTTGTTCGGGCCGCTCGCAATCAACTGTATGGCGCCCGACGACGGCAACATGAATGTGCTGAAACTAGTCGGCACGCAGGCGCAGAAAGACAAGTGGCTCAAGCCGATCGTCGAAGGGAAAGTCCGCTCGTCATTCGCGATGACCGAACCCGCGCCCGGCGGCGGGTCCGACCCCACCATGATCCGCACCAAGGCCGAGAAGAAGGGCAATAAATACATCATCACCGGACGCAAGTGGTTCATTACGGGGGCCGACGGGGCGGCGCATTTCATCCTGATCGCGCGCACGTCGGACGATGAGCGGCGCGGCCTGACGGCATTTCTTTTCCATAAGGACCAACCCGGCTGGCGCATCGTACGCCGCATTCCGATCCTTGGGCCCGAAGAGCACGGCGGCCACTGCGAGCTCGAATTCACCGGGCTCGAAGTGCCAGAAGAAAATGTACTGATGGGCGAGGGCGACGCAGTAAAGTTGATGCAGATCCGCCTCGGCCCAGCGCGGCTGACGCACTGCATGCGCTGGACCGGCTTCGCCAAGCGCTGTCTCGAGATTGCACAGGAGTATGTTGAACGCCGCGAAGGCTTCGGCATCAAGCTTGCCGACCGCGAGAGCGTGCAGATCAAGCTCGGCGAAGTGGCGAAAGAGATTCAGATTGGTCGTCTGCTGACGATGCACGCGGCGTGGATGCTCGATCAGGGCGGGCGCGCCCGCAAGGAAGTGTCGATGGCCAAGGTCCAGGTCGCCGATACCTTGTTCAAGGCAGCGGATGTCGCGATCCAGTTGCAGGGCGCGCGCGGCTTCTCCAAGGACACCATCGTGGAGTGGGTCTACCGTTATGCGCGCTCGGCTAAGCTCGTCGACGGTGCCAGCGAAGTGCACATGATGGTGCTATCGAGGTTCATGCGCCAGGAAGGCCGCGATTTCTGGTCGTGGGGCCCGGGCGAGGGACGCCGCAACGCGCGCTAGGTCCGGTAGCTCATGTCTTCCTTGTCGAGGATGCGCAGATAGGCCGGCCAGTCGGCCGAGCCGCGGCCACGGTCATGGGCCTCGAACTGCGCCGCGGTCTTCTCGCAAATCGCCGGTGGAATTTCGATCAGCTCCTTGCCGGTTGCCTCGAGCTTGACCTGAATCTCGGCCGCTTCGGCCAGATGCTCCATTAACACGAAAGCTTCGCGCGCGGTCTTGCCGACCGTGAGCAGGCCGTGATTATGCATCACCAGCGCCTTGTTCTGCCCGAGATGCCTGGCGATGCGTTCGCGCTCGCCGAAATCCTCGGTGATGCCCTCATACGGGTGATAGCCGATGCGCTTATAAAAGCGTACCGCCGGCTGCGACAGCATGCGCAGCCCCTCCTTCATCGCGGCGATCGCCATACCGGCTTCGGTGTGCATATGCAGCGCGCAGTTGACGTCGGGGCGCGCATTGAGCACGCCGCCGTGCAGCGTGAAGCCCGGGCGGTTGACACCGGCGCGCTCGTCGAGGTCTTCGTCCATCGACACCTTCACGAGGTTCGAGGCGGTGACTTCGGTGTAAAGGAGTTCATGCTGCTTGATCAGGAATTGCCGTGGCTTGCCCGGTACGCGCATCGAGGCGTGGTTGTAGATGACGTCGTCCCAGCCGTAATGCGCGACCAGACGATAGACGGCGGCGAGATCGATGCGCGCCTGCCATTCCTCGGGTGACATATTGCCCGGCACTTTGGAGGCGGCGGTCGCGGTGGCCGGTTTGTTCATGGCGTCCTCCGATTGTTGGTGTCATCGTATCACCCCGGTAATCTCCGCGCCCGCGCGTTCTGCGTGCGTTTCAAGGCTTGAAAATGTCGTCACCCATCAAGA
>JAFAQJ010000228.1 GCA_019246455.1 Pseudolabrys sp. | reverse complement strand
AACTTCTTCGACGTGCGCGACGGCGATTTCCAGCGCGGGCTCAACCGCGCGGTCGCCAATAATTGGATCGCGATCGACCGGCGCAACCGCTACCGCTATGAGCTCACGCCCGAAGGTTACGCCGCCGGACGTGCCAGCGAGGAGCGGATCTAGGCGTCCGCTCCGGCCGTGACCGCGCTTTGTCGCGCGGTCACTTGACCGGGTTGATCAGCGGCTGGCCTTTCTCGACGACATAGGTCACGACGACCTTGACCGGCACCGTGCCGGTATTGCCTTCGTTGTGAATGCCGCGATCAGGAATGACGCAAGTCTCGCCGGCCTTGCAGATCTTTTCCGGCTGCCCGTCGATCGCGAGCCAGAACTCGCCTTCGGTGATGTAGCCGCTGACGACGCCCGGATGGAAATGCCGTCCCGCTTTGAAACCCGGCGCGATCTCGAGGTTGGCGGTCAGCACCTCATAATTGCTGCCAGGCACGTCGAGCTTGCTCACGATGTTGCGCTTGACTGGCGACGGTGAAACCGGCGGATTTTGGGCGTAGACCGCGCCGGCCAATACAACGGCCGCGAGCGCTACCACCGCGAGAAGCGGTTTTTTGATCATGACGTTCTCCCCCTTTTATTGGTGGAGAAACCCTAGCACAGTGCCGCCCGGAATCCGCAGAGGGCTCACGCCATGCCGAGAACGCCGGACTATTTTAACGGCAAGACCATCGTCATCACGGGCGCCGCGAGCGGCATCGGCCGCGCCACCGCGCTGATTTTCGCGCGCGAGGGCGCCAATGTGGTTTGCGCCGACGTCAATGAGGACGGCGTCAAGGATACCGCCGAGAAGGTCAACGAGATCGGCAGCCAATCGCTTGCATTGTCGATCGATGTGACAAGTCGCGCCGCGGTCAACAACATGATCGAGCTCACCCTCAACGGCTTCGGCCGGGTCGACTTCCTGTTCAATTCGGCCGGCGCCGCGATCCGCCGCTCCAAATTTCTCGAGATCGATGACGAGCTGATCGAAAAAACGTTCGATTTGAATTTCAAGGGCACATTCTACGCCATGCAGGCGGTGCTGCCGCATATGCTCAAGAACAAAGCCGGGGTGATCGTCAATGTCGCCTCGATGGCGGTCAAACGCGGCGGGCCGAACACGTCCGTTCACTATGCGGCCGCCAAAGGGGCGGTGAACTCGATGACACTCGGGGTCGCCCGCGAATTCGCCAAAGACGGCATTCGCTGCCTATCGATTTCGCCCGGCCCAATCAACACGGCGTTCGCAAAAGCCGCCGCGTCATCACCGGAACTGATCAAGCGTTTCCTCGAAGACATTCCGATGGGCCGCTTTGGCGAGCCGGAGGAAATCGGTGAACTAGTTTTGTTCATGTGCTCGGACGCCTGCAAATTCATGACTGCGGATACCGTCTATGTGAACGGCGGCGGCGGCTGGCGATAACGAATTTTGCGATGGGAATGGCCATGACGACCTGGTGCAGATTCGACAAGGACGGCAAGACCAGCTTCGGCGTCATCGAGGGCGATACGGTGACGGCCGTCGACGGCACGCCGTTCGGCGCACATCAGAAGACCGCGCGCAGCTACCCGCTGAAATCGGTGAAGCTCCTGATCCCGACCGAACCGCGCACGTTCTACTGCGTCGGCGTCAATTATACCGACCACGTCATGAAGATGGCGCAGAAGCGTGGCCAGGAGCCGAAATTCCCGAAGCGGCCCGACGTCGGGTACCGCGCCAACAATGCGCTAATCGCGCACGAGGAGAATATCGTGAAGCCGGCCGACGCCGGCGAGGAGTTCCAGTACGAGGGCGAGCTGGTCGCGGTGTTCGGCAAACGCTGCCGTAACGTCTCGAAAGAGAATGCACTCGATTACGTGCTGGGCTGGACGGTCGGCAATGACGTCAGCGAACGCGGCTGGCAGGCTTCGGATGGCACGCTGTGGCGGGCCAAGAACGCCGACACTTTCAAGCCGATGGGTCCCTGGATCGTGACCGGGCTCGATCCCAACGCGATGACGACGGTCATCCGCGTCAACGGCGAGGAACGCGACCGCTTCCGCACCAATGGCATGATTTTCGACGTGCCGACCTACATTTCCGTGGTGTCGAAATACTGCACGATCGAGCCGGGCGACGTGATGTGGATGGGGACCGACGGGCTGCCGCAAAACATCAAGCCGGGAGATAGCGTCGAGATCGAAATCACCGGCATCGGCGTACTTCGCAACAAAGTAATCGCGGCATAACGCCGCCCCGGCCGACCCGGCTTGCGGAATAATCGGCCCGGCGTAACGTTTCTCCCCATAACAACACGTCCCGGGGAGGACTTCCATGAATCGCAGCTTGATGGCGCTTGGCCTTGTTGTGCTGGGCGGGCCGGCTTTCGCGCAAGCCCAGCCGACGCCACCGGTCGGGCCGGATTTCTCCAAGATCGAGGTCAAAACCATCGAGCTCGGCAAGGACACCTACATGCTCGAAGGCGCCGGCGGCAACGTGACGGTCGCGGTCGGCAAAGACGGCATCATCATGGTCGACGGCCAGTTCGCGCCTATGCACGACAAGCTCAAGGCGGCGATCGCGAAAATCTCGCCGCTGCCGATCAAATACCTCGTCAACACGCACCACCACGGCGACCATACCGGCGGCAACGCCGCCTTCGTCGCCGATGGCGCGACCGTCGTCGGGCAAACCAATGAGGCGAATTTCCTCAAAGCCGGCACCACCAGCAACACCACCATGCAGAAAGTCCCCCCGGTCGACGCCGCGGCCGTGCCGAAGATGACTTACGAGAAACGGGCGCGGCTCGAAGTGAAGGGCCGCACCGCGCAGCTCACGCATCCCCTCAGCTCGCATACCGGCGGCGATACCTACGTCTATTTCAAGGACGCCAATGTGCTCTCGACCGGCGATACCTTCACCAACGGCCGCTATCCCAACATCGATTATCTCAACGGCGGCTCGATCAATGGCATGATCGAGGCGAACACCGCCTATCTCGCGCTTTCGACCGAAAAGACCAAGATCGTGCCGGGCCATGGACCGCTCGGCACCCGCGCCGACGTGCGTAATTTCCGTCTCATGCTCGAGACGGCGCGCGACCGCATGGCGAAATTGATCAAGGACGGCAAGAGCGAACAGGAAATCTATGACGCCAAGCCGTTCGCCGATCTCGACGCCAAATGGGCGCCCAACGAGCAGGCCGGCAAGAACTTCATGCGGGTCGTCTACACCTCGGTGAAGGAATCGATGACGAAAAAGAAGTCGGCGAAGAACTGAAGCCGCGCGACGTCGCCCGTATTGTTTGATCGGCGCCGGGTAGCCGTCTTAGTCCCCACAAGCCATCGCCGAAAGTCGACGCAACATTCACCCCACCCTCTGCGCTAACTTCTGGTCCAGCTCTGGCAACAGCACGATGCCGTCCTGATCCGAGCCCGAGGAATGCACCACCAGCCAAGTGCAGGGCTTGCCGCTTTCGTTAGCCGGCGCGTGCGGCACGTCTGCCGGGCAGAACACATGATCGCCCGTTTCGACCTCCAAGCGGCGCTCGAGATCGTCGCCATAATAGACGGCGCAGCTTCCCTCGAGCATGTAGGCGATGGTCTCGATGCCCTTGTGGTAATGGGCCTTGGCGCGCGCGCCGGGCGGCATCGGCATCACGTTCATGCAGATCTTTTCCGCGCCGACCGTCTCCTTCGACGCGCCGGCGCCATAGGTGATGCCCTGCTTGCCGGCATAAGTGCGGCCCGGCTTGACGATTTGCAGGCGGTCGGCGTCGGACATTTGAATACTCCCTGCTGGGCTTAAGGCCGCGTGGCGGGACAGGCGCGGTCGGCGCGGCGCGAGTCGCAGACTTTCACGCTGCCGAGATAAGCCAGCGCCTTGGTCATCTGCTCCTGCACCGGCATGAAGCGGAACGCCTTCTGCACCACATAGAAACTGTCATTGCCGGCGACGGCCTTGAACCAGGTGATTTCCGGCTTGCCGGTCGCCGGGTTGCGCGGACAGGACAAGACCCAGATGAGCGCCGGATAGCCGCTCTCGGGATCGTCCGAAACCGCATGCGCCCCGCCCTCCTTGCAGGCCGCGAGCCAGCCCTGCTCGATGCGCTCCTTGAACGCCTGTGGCGACGTTTTGAGGCCGAGGAAGACCTGCACGGTGACCATCTCGGTCCAGTTCTCGACGGTCTCGCCCGGCGGCACCATCTCGGTCAGGCGCATGTTGTTCTTCTGGTCTTGGAAGCCGACCTTGAAGCCCGGCGGCATCGTCACGAGCAGGTTCTCGTTGATGAGCTGGGCGTGAGCAGGCGCGGCGAGGAAAAGCGCGATCAGGACGGCGCGGCGGACGGATCGCATCGCCCGCTCCTATTTGACGCCGAGCAACTCGACGTCGAACATCAAAGTGGCGTTCGGCGGAATGACGCCGCCGGCGCCGCGCTCGCCGTAGCCGAGGTTCGGCGGGATGATCAGCGTGCGCTTGCCGCCGACCTTCATGGTGGCAACGCCCTCGTCCCAGCCCTTGATGACGCGGCCCTGGCCAACCGGAAATTCGAATGGCTGGCCGCGATCGACCGAACTATCGAATTTCTTGCTCTTGGCGCCGTTGTCGTAGAGCCAGCCGGTGTAATGCACGACCGCGGTCTTGCCGGCCGGCGACGCGCCGGTGCCTTCCTTGACGTCGATGATCGTAAGCCCGGACGGCGTGGTCATACGTTTTCCTGTTTGGGCGTGGGCGGAGATGGCAGCGAACACCAAGGCGAATACGACAGCAAGGGCACGAAACATCGATATTTCTCCCGTAGAGCTTGACGCTAGTGATCGCGACTGGTGACTAATATTTCGTCTGGTCTTTGGCCATCTGGCAGCGAAAAGAACTTTCGAGACGCAATGTCCTCGATGGCAATTCTTTGACCGTGTCAAACGACATAGGTGGATATCCACCACCTTTCCTCGACGATCCTGCGACAGGACTTGCTGGTCGCCGAGCCTCATAACGGCAAATTGTCGTGCTTCTTGTTCGGCGCGTCGATGTGCTTTTGCTTGAGCATCGCCAGCGCGCGGGCGATGCGGCGACGGGTCGAGTGCGGCATGATCACGTCGTCGATATAACCGCGCTCGGCGGCGACGAAGGGCGACAGGAAGCGGTCTTCGTATTGCTTGGTCTGCGCCGCGATGTCGTCCGGCGTGCCGCCACGGAAGATGATCTCGACCGCGCCTTTGGCGCCCATCACCGCGATCTGCGCGGTCGGCCAGGCGTAATTCAAATCGCCGCCGATATGCTTCGACGCCATCACGTCATAGGCGCCGCCGAACGCCTTGCGGGTAATGACGGTGACGAGGGGCACGGTGGCCTGCGAATAGGCGAACAGCAATTTCGCGCCATGCTTGATCAGGCCGCCATATTCCTGATCGGTGCCCGGCAGAAAGCCCGGCACATCGACGAAAGTGACAATGGGAATGCCGAAGGCGTCGCAGAAGCGCACGAAGCGCGCAGCCTTCCTTGACGCGTTGCTGTCGAGCACGCCCGCGAGCACCAAGGGTTGGTTCGCGACGAAGCCGACCGTCGAACCGGCGATGCGGCCGAAGCCGGTGACGATGTTCTTGGCGTGCGCCTCGCCGATCTCGAAGAAGTCACTCTCATCGGCGGTTTTGAGGATCAGTTCCTTAATGTCGTAGGGCTTGTTCGGATTGTCGGGCACCAGCGTGTCGAGCGACTCATCCTTGCGCTCCATGCTGTCGAAGCTCGGCCATTCGGGCACGCCCGCCGCGCAGTTGGCCGGGAGGAAGTCGAGCAGCCTGCGGATCTGCAATAGGC
>JAFAQJ010000218.1 GCA_019246455.1 Pseudolabrys sp. | reverse complement strand
AATGTGCGCCGCCGCAGCTCGCTGCGGCGGTTGTCTTTTTTGGCCTCGTCTGCCATAACGCCGCCTCTCGCCGACCGGCCAACAAGGGCTGCCGTGGCGGCGATACCGCTCAATCCTGAGCATTTTTGTACGGCCACCCGGGCCCTGCCCGGCGACGCGCCGTAAGAATGGAGAGCAAATGCCCAAGCTGAAGACCAAATCGGGCGCCAAAAAGCGCTTCAAGATTACCGGCACTGGGAAGGTGAAGTACCAGCAGTCCGGCAAGCGCCATGGCATGATCAAACGGACCACCAAGACGATCCGCGAACACCGCGGCACGTCCGTCCTGTTCAAGACCGACGGCGACAACATCAAGAAATACTGGCTGCCGAACGGCTGACCGGCAACCGCTTTCGTTCATCACCGAATTTCAGAGTTAAAGGAGATCGGCCATGGCTCGCGTCAAACGCGGTGTCACCGCTCACGCCAAGCACAAGAAGGTCTACAAGGCCGCCAAGGGTTATTACGGCCGCCGCAAGAACACGATCCGCATCGCCAAGCAGGCGGTCGAAAAGGCGAACCAGTACGCCTTCCGCGACAGGAAGCGCCGCAAGCGTTCGTTCCGCGCGCTGTGGATCCAGCGCATCAACGCCGCGGTGCGTCCCTTCGGCCTTAATTATTCGAAGTTCATCGACGGCCTCGCCAAGGCCGGCATTGTTGTCGACCGCAAGGTTCTCTCGGATCTCGCGATCCGTGAGCCGGCGGCGTTCGGCGCGTTCGTTGAAAAAGCCAAGGCCGCGTTGCCGGCCTGAGGTCGGTACATGACCGACATCGCGCAACTCGAAACCGAACTGCTCGGCGCCGTCTCCCAAGCGAAAGATGAGGCGGCGCTGGAGGCTGTACGCGTTGCCGCGCTCGGCAAGAACGGCTCTGTCTCGGCGCTCCTGAAGACGCTCGGCGCAATGACGCCGGACGAGCGCAAGGCCAACGGGCCAAAGATCAACGGACTCAAGGATAAAGTGACGGCGGCAATCGCCGCGCGCAAGGATGCTCTCGGCAGCGCCGCGCTCGATGCACGACTGAACAGCGAAAGCGTCGACGTCACGCTGCCGGTGCGCGAGACGCCGGCCGAAGCCGGCCGGGTTCATCCGATCTCGCAGGTCATTGATGAGTTGACGGCGATCTTCGCCGACATGGGCTTTGCAGTTGCCGAAGGGCCGGACATCGAGACCGACGACTATAACTTCACGAAATTGAACTTCCCCGAGGGCCACCCGGCCCGCGACATGCACGACACGTTCTACTTCCCGCCAGATGCCGACGGGAAACGCAAGCTGCTGCGCACCCACACCTCGCCGGTGCAAGTTCGCACCATGCTGACGCAAAAACCGCCGATCCGCGTCATCATTCCGGGACGGACTTATCGCAGCGATAGCGATCAGACCCACACGCCGATGTTCCATCAGGTCGAGGGCCTGGTGATCGACAAGGGCTCGCACCTCGGCCACCTGAAATGGATTCTCGAAGAATTCTGCAAGGCGTTCTTCGAAGTCAATGCCGTGAAGATGCGATTCCGCCCGTCATTCTTCCCGTTCACCGAGCCGTCGATGGAAGTCGACATTCAGTGCAAGCGCGACAAGAACGAAGTGCGCTTCGGCGAAGGCAATGACTGGATGGAAATCCTCGGCTGCGGGATGGTGCATCCGAACGTGCTGCGCAATTGCGGACTCGATCCCGACAGCGTGCAGGGCTTCGCCTGGGGCCTCGGGATCGACCGCATCGCGATGCTGAAATACGGCATGCCGGACCTGCGGCCGTTCTTCGAAGCGGACGTGCGCTGGCTCAACCATTACGGTTTCCGTCCGCTCGATTTCCCGACGCTCGCCGGGGGCTTGAGCCCATGAAGTTCACGCTCGCCTGGCTCAAGGAGCATCTCGACACCGACGCGTCGCTCGACGAGATCACCGACAAGCTGACGATGATCGGGCTCGAGGTCGAGAGCGTCGAAGACCGCGCCAAGCAGCTTGCGCCGTTCGTGATCGCTTCGGTGATTTCCGCCGAGCAGCATCCGAACGCCGACCGCTTGCGCGTGTGCATGGTCGACCCCGGGAATGGCAAGCCGGTCCAGGTGGTGTGCGGCGCGCCAAACGCACGCACCGGCATGAAGGGCGTATTCTCGCCGCCCGGCACATATATTCCCGGCAAGGACATCACCCTCGGGGTCGGCAAGATCCGCGGCGTCGAAAGCCACGGCATGCTGGTGTCGGAGGCCGAACTGAAACTGTCCGACGACCATGACGGCATCATCGATCTTCCGTCCGATGCGCCGGTCGGCAATAGCTACGCAGAATATGCCGGCCTCGGCGATCCGGTGATCGACATCAATCTCACCCCGAACCGTCCGGATTGCACGGGCATCAGCGGCATCGCCCGCGATCTCGGCGCCGCAACCATCGGCACGTTCAAGGACCGGCCGCCGAAGGCGGTGAAGGGCCAGTTCCCCTGCCCGGTATCAGTGAAACTCGATTTCGGCGCGACCCATCCGCTGTGTCCGGCGTTCGGGTTGCGGCTGGTCAAAGGAGCCAAGAACGGTCCGTCGCCGGAATGGTTGCAGAAACGGCTGCGCGCCATCGGGCTTCGCCCGATCAATACGCTAGTCGACATTACGAACTTCATCACGTTTGATCGCGGCCGCCCGCTGCATGTATTCGACGCCAAGAAGGTTCACGGCAATCTGGTCGTGCGCCGCGCCAGTAACGGCGAGACTCTGCTCGCGCTCGACGGCAAGACCTACACACTCGACAATGCGATGTGCGTGATCGCCGACGATAAAGGCGTCGAGTCGCTGGCCGGCATCATGGGCGGCGAGGCCTCGGGCTGCGACGAGAACACCACCGATGTGCTGATCGAGTCGGCGCTGTGGGACCCGCTCAATATCGCGCAGACCGGACGCAAGCTTGGCATCAATTCCGACGCGCGCTACCGCTTCGAACGCGGCGTCGATCCCGCCTTCATGGTGCCGGGTCTTGAACTCGCGACGCAGATGGTGCTCGACCTGTGCGGCGGCACACCATCGGAGATCGTCGTCGCCGGCGAGGTCAACGTGCCGGAAAAGGTCATCGACTTCCCGCTCGGCGAAATCACCCGGTTGACTGGACTGAAGATCGCGCAGCCACAGGCGCGCGGCATCCTGGAACATCTCGGCTTCTTCGCCGCCGGTAACCCAGAAAAGATGAAAATCGCGGTGCCATCCTGGCGGCCGGACGTCGAAGGCAAGGCTGATATCGTCGAGGAAGTTGTACGCATCATCGGCGTCGATTCGGTGCCGGTCGAACCGTTCCCGCGTGGTGACCACGCGCGCAAAGCGGTGCTCACGCCGATCCAAAACCGCACCCGCAAGGCCAAGCGCGCGCTCGCAACACGCGGCCTGATCGAAGCTGTGACCTGGTCGTTCGTCTCGAAGAAAGAAGCTGAGCTGTTCGGCGGCGGCAAAGCGGAACTAGCGCTCACCAATCCGATCGCGGCGGAATTGTCCGACATGCGGCCGAGCCTCATTCCGGGTCTGCTCGCCGCCGCGCAACGCAACGCCGACCGTGGCTTTGGCGATACCGCGCTATTCGAAGTCGGCCAAATTTTCACCGGCGATCAGCCCGACGGCCAATTCACGGCCGCGTCGGGCGTTCGCCGTGCGCTGGCAAAGCCGAGCGGCAGCGCCCGGCATTGGTCGAGTACCGCGACGCCTGTCGACGCGTTCGATGCCAAAGCCGATGCGCTCGCGGCATTGGCCGCCACCGGCGCGCCGATGCAGGCGCTTCAAGTCGTGCCCGGCGGACCGGCGTGGTTTCATCCCGGCCGTAGCGGCACCATTCAAATCGGGCCGCAGAACACCCTTGGCCACTTCGGCGAATTGCATCCACGCATGATCGAGGCACTCGACGCCGAAGGCCCGCTGATCGCCTTCGAAGTGCTGCTGGAAAAGATTCCAGAGCCGAAAGCCAAAGCGACACGCGCCAAGCCGATGCTCGAACTGTCGGCGTTCCAGCCGGTCGAACGCGATTTTGCTTTTGTGGTCGACCGCGCCGTCAAGGCCGCTGATCTGGTGCGCGCCGCGCAAAACGTCGACAAGAAGTTGATCGTGGGCGTCGCGGTGTTTGACGTTTACGAAGGCAAGGGGATCGAGCCCGGCAAGAAGTCGATCGCCATTGCCGTGAAGATCCAGCCGCGCGACAAAACGATGACCGACGAGGAAATCGAAGCGCTGGCCGGCAAGATCGTTGCCGAAGTCACCAAGCGCACCGGCGGCACGCTGCGGGCTTAACCGGGCAACAGGTCCGCGTAGGCAAAGCCGTCGCGCTCGACCGTTTCGCCGGCTTTCACCTTCACCGTTCCGCTTAGCATCGGGCCTGCCGACACGAAGGTGTGGAACTCGCCATTTTCACCGCATGGATCGATGCTATCCGGCAGATCAGCGAGCAACGCAGCATCGAATCGCCGTCCGGCGAAATCGCGCGGCAGTTTTTTGAGATCGACGCAGACGAGGTGCGCCTCAACGCCAGCAGCGATCATGTCGCCCGCCAGCGCGCCGGTCGGAAGGCCCCAGATTGGAAACACCGGCGTCAGTCCCGTATTCTTCATTTTGTCTTCGCGATAAGCCCGCACGTCTTCGAGAAACAGGTCACCGAAGATGACGTGGGTGATGCCGTCCGCCTTGGCTTGTGCCATCGCCGCCGCCATTGCCTTTTCGTAAGCGTCGTTCGGGCACGGATAAGGAATGCGCACGATGATCCGCGACAGACCCGCAGCCTTGAGCTGCGCATCGAGCAATTCCTCGCGTGCGCCGTGAATGCTGACGCGCGTAAAGGTGCCGGTGACGGTCGTGAGCGCACCGACAATATCGTAGTCGTGCTTCGCGAGATGATAGGCCCACGCCGAATCCTTGCCGCTCGACCAAGCGATCAGCGCTTTGGGTTTCATAAGCGGCGACGTTTGCGTTGGGGCAACGCTGGTTGTTCGTCGCGTAACACACCCATCTTCTTCAACGCCGCTTCCGCCGCTCGAGTGCCGCTCTCCCACGCCCCGCCGACCGTGCCCCACAGCGTGTCGTGCACCGCCTCCCCGGCGAAGAATACGCGATCCCGCAGCGGTTCGAACAGGATCCTGCGCGCATCGGCGTTGCCCGGCGATGCGGCCGAGAAGGCGCCGCGCGCCAGCGGATCGTCGTTCCAGCGCGTGACCACCGCCCGCGTGATCTTGCGCGCGCTGCCCCCGAATACCGAGCCCAGCCAGTCATTGGCAAATGCGATCATCGCGGCTTCGCCTTGTTTCGTCAGATCGCGGCCGAAGCTGCCCGCGACCTCGATGGTGCATAGGCGCGAGCCGCCGATATTGGCGACGAATGCGGCGGTCTTCGAGCTCGTGGTCTTTTCGAACACCACGTCATCCGACGCCAGACCGAGCGGATTGCCCGGCAGTTCGAAGGCGATGTGATCGAAACTGCCGAGCGACAGCGCATTGACCGCGTCGAGCTGCCGCTTCGGCAGGGCCGGACTGAAAGCAATATCGCCCGAGGCCAATACGCCGGTCGAGACCGTGACGATCGCGGCGCGGGCGCGGATGCGGCCTTTGGGTGTGCGCGCCTCGAGTCCATTGCCCCATTCGAGTTCATTGACCGGCGTCGACAGCTGCACCAGAATGCCGGCAGCGAGCTTCGCCAGCAGCGCGCCGAAACCCTGCCGGCATAGTGCGTCAGCCTCGCGCTCGCCGGCCCGCGCGAAATCGAGCGCCGAGACGCGGTCGAGATCCTTGCCGGTGCTGTACGGCCCCAACGCGAATTCGACGCTGGCCTGCCATTCGCCGAGATCGCGCGGCAGAGCGGCGCGTACCGATGTGTCGCCCGCTTTGCCGCGGCTCACATCGATCACGGCCCGGTTCGAACGCACCAGCGCTGAGAAATACTGCTCAAGCTCGCCCTCACGTGCGGCGCGTGGCGGCACGCGCAGGCTCTGCGACCGCGGCGCGGCGTAGATTTCAAAGCCAGTGGGCGGCGATTTCGTCAGCGGATTGGTCTCGGGCCGGTGGATCCAATGCGCGCCGCGGTCGAAGGGAACGGCAAAGGACTTCGTGTCCGTGACACAACGGCCTCCGACGCGGTCGGCTGCTTCCAGCAGCGCGAAGCTGCGTTTCGCTTCAGCAATCCGGCGCGCAGCGGCGATACCGGCTGCGCCCGCGCCAACAATCACGATATCGACGTCGCCGGCGGCCGGCACGGCGCCGAGCACAGGTGCAGCGGTCAGCGCCGCCGAAACGGCGAGAAAGGTGCGGCGGCTGAAGCCCGACATGGTGTCCGAAAGATTGAGATCGCGACGGCAGAGTGCCTGAAGTCGCGCAGCATCGCAATTTTGATGGCTAATGTTTGGTAACGCACCTCGAAGCGGGATGAACCAAATTGCAATGACTCCCCATTAAATTCGTCATCAACAAGATCCGCGCTGGGAACGTGCGCGCCGGGGACGCGAGATGGGTTGGGTGGTCGAGGGAGTCGGGCACTTCATAGCCCGCTACCTGGAAAAGCCAGAGGCCGGCTACGAGCCGTTCACGCCGAGCGAGGCCGACGCATTGCGCGCGGTGCTCAAGCCCGGCGACGTGCTGCTGGTTGAAGGCAACAATCACATCTCCGGCGTCATCAAGTATCTCACGCAATCGACCTGGTCGCACGCAGCACTTTATTGCGGGCCGATCGGCGACCGCGAGGCATTGAACGGCGAGCCGCTCACTTTGGTCGAAGCCAATATCGGCCAGGGTGTCGTGGCGGTGCCGCTGTCAAAATACGCGCGCTATCACACGCGGATCTGCCGCCCGGTCGGATTGTCCGCCGAAGACGCGCAACGCGTGTGCGCCTATGCCGCCGAGCGCATCGGCTTCGACTACGACCTCAAGAACATACTGGATCTGATGCGCTACCTGTTGCCCCTGCCAGTGCCGCCGCGTTGGCGTCGTCGTATGATCGCGCTCGGCTCGGGTCATCCGACCCGTATCATCTGCTCGGCGTTGATCGCGCAGGCCTTCGAGACCGTGCGCTATCCGATTCTGCCGAAAGTCACCACGCTGGAAAGCGAGGAGGCGCGCCGCGAAATTCTCGAAATTCGCCACTCCTCGTTGTTCGCGCCGCGCGACTTCGACATCTCGCCTTACTTCGAGGTGGTGAAGCCGACCATCCTGCGCGGCTTCGACTACAAGTCGATGAGCTGGGCCGATGCGCCAGGGCTCGTGCCTGGCGAGGCGATGGCCGAGGAAGATAACCTCGCCCCCGCCGCCTGAGGACCTTGCCGCGCCCCGCGCCGCAGCCTACCTCTGGGGCTCATGTTCACCGCCGCCGCCAAAGCGCTCTCCGAAATGCTGTCGCCGCCGCTGCGCGCGGTTTTGCTTAAGGCAATCGGCCTCGCGCTTGTTCTTATCGTGCTGATCGGCATTGCCCTCCAACGCCTGTTCTCATGGCTCGCCACCAGCGGCGCCGACTGGGCCGAAACCGCATCGGGTCTTGGCACGCATAGCGCGTGGAATGCGCTGGTCTGGATGCTGTCGATCATGGCCTCGCTCGGCATCATCACCGGCGCGCTATTCTTGATGCCGGCGGTGACAGCCTTCGTCGGCAGCTTTTTCGTCGACGAGATCGCCGAGCATGTCGAGCGCGCCGATTACCCGGCAGATCCAATTGGCCGGGCGCTGCCGCTCATGCTCGCGCTCTACGAGGGCATCAAGGTCGCGTTCCTGGCGCTCTTGGTTTATCTGTGTGCGCTGCCATTCGTGCTGTTCGCCGGCATTGGATTCCTCATTCTGTTTCTCGCCAATGCGTACCTGCTCAGTCGTGAATATTTCGAGCTGGCAGCGATGCGCTTTCACCCGCCTGTGGAAGCCAAAGCGATGCGGCGCGCCAACGCTAGCTATCTTTTCGTCGCCGGGTTCTTCATCGCCGCTTTTGTCTCGATTCCGGTTGTCAATCTGGCGACGCCGATCTTCGCGATGGCCTTCATGGTGCACATCCACAAAGGCCTGTCCGGCCCGCGCCCCGAATTGATCGAGCCGAGGCGCACGTAAGCAAGAAGGCAATAAGCGTTAGATTTTTGGCCGCTTATCGATCACGCGCTTGGCCTTGCCCATCGAGCGCTCGACACTGCCCGGCGCCATTGTGCGCACGCCCGCGGAAATGCCGATTTGCGACTTGATCTGATACGCGAGATCGCGGTCGCAATCGCGCCATAGCCGTTCGCCGATCTCGGTGCGGGCTTCGACCATGACGGTAATGGCGTCGAGCCGCTCCTCCCGTGTCAGTTCGATCACGAAATGCGGCGATAGGCGATTATCGGAGAGGATGATTTCTTCGATCTGGCTCGGGAACACGTTGACGCCACGCACGATCATCATGTCGTCCGAGCGGCCGATGACCTTTTCCATGCGGCGGAAGCTGCGCGCTGTGCCCGGTAGCAATCGCGACAGGTCGCGCGTGCGATAGCGCACGACCGGCATCGCTTCCTTGGTGAGCGACGTGAAGGCTAGCTCGCCGACCTCGCCGTCCCGCAGCACGTCGCCCGTGTCAGGGTCGATCACCTCGGGATAGAAATGA
>JAFAQJ010000232.1 GCA_019246455.1 Pseudolabrys sp. | reverse complement strand
AACTTGGCGCCGCGTTTGGCGGCCTGCTTAAAGAAGGTCGCCGCGACCGGGTGGTTCTCGGTCGGGTTGGCGCCGATCACGATCATAACGTCGGAGTTCTTGACCTCGTTGAAGGTCGCCGACACCGCGCCCGATCCGACACCTTCGAGCAACGCCGCGACTGATGAGGCGTGGCACAGGCGCGTACAGTGATCGACGTTATTGGTGCCGAAACCGGCGCGGACCAGCTTCTGGAAGATGTAAGCTTCCTCGTTAGAGCACTCTGCCGAGCCAAAGCCGGCTAGCGCGTTCGAGCCATCGCGATCGCGGATTTTCTTCAAGCCGCCGGCGGCACGATCGAGCGCCTCTTCCCAGGTCGCCTCGCGGAAGTGGGTCCACGGGTTTGACGGGTCGATGATCTCATGCGGCACCTTCTTGACGCCGTCCTTGCGTATCATCGGCTTGAGCAGGCGTTGCGGATTATGGACGTAGTCGAAGCCGAAACGGCCCTTCACGCATAGACGATTTTCATTGGCCGGGCCGTTCTTACCAGTCACCGAAATAAGCTTGTCGTCCTTGATGTTATAGGTGAGTTGGCAGCCGACGCCGCAATAGGGACAGACACTGTCGACATTCTTATCGGCGTATTCAGTGCGCGTGTTGTTGCGATCGACCAGTGACGACGGCATCAGCGCACCGGTCGGGCAGACCCGGACGCACTCGCCGCAGGCGACGCAGGTCGAATTGCCCATCGGATCGTCGAAGTCGAACACGATCTTCTCGAGATGGCCGCGACCGGCCATGCCGATCACGTCATTGACCTGAACTTCGCGGCAAGCGCGGACGCACAGGTTGCACTGGATGCAGGCGTCGAGATTGACCGCCATCGCCGGATGGCTACGGTCGGCTACAGGCTGTTTTTGGCGCTCAGGGAAGCGCCCGAGCTCGACACCCATTTTGTCGGCCCAGGCCCAAAATTTCGATTGCGGGTCGTGCGAGGTCTCGCGTTCTGGCTGATCGGTAACGAGCAAGTCGAAGATCATCTTGCGCGCGGTCTCGGCGCGGTGGTTCGACACGTTGACCTTCATACCTTCGGCCGGCTTGCGGATGCAGCTTGCGGCGAGCACACGTTCGCCCTCAATCTCCACCATGCAGGCACGGCAATTGCCGTCAGCGCGGTAGCCGGGCTCCGGCGAGTAGCACAGATGCGGGATTTCGGTGCCGAGACGCTTGGCGACCTGCCAGATGGTCTCGCCATCGCGCGCGGTGACTTCTTTGCCGTCGAGCAGAAATTTGATGGTCTTGCCGCCCTTCCCCTTGCCCTCGATCGCGTCGATCGGACCTGTGGGGGTCGCGCCCGGCTTGCCCCCGTGAATGGCTCCGCCGCCTGCGGCGCCCTTATTGTCGTTTCCGTATCCGGCCGGTTTTTTTGTATCGGTCATAGGGTCACCAAGTGCCGAGCGGTTTCTTAAGTTCGTCGGGGAAATATTTGAGGACGCAGGTCAAAGGATTCGAGGCGGCCTGACCGAGCCCGCAGATCGACGCGTCGCGCATCGCGGTCGACAGCTCATTGAGCAATCCTTCGTTCCAGGGGCCGTGCTGCATCAATTTGACGGCCTTCTCTGTGCCGACACGGCATGGGGTGCATTGGCCGCAGCTTTCGTCCTCGAAGAACTTCATCAGATTCAACGCTACCGCCTTCATGTCGTCCTTGTCGGACAGGATCACAACGGCGTGGGAACCGACAAAACAGCCATATTTTTCCAGCGTCCCGAAATCGAGCGGCAGATCGGCCATCGACTCCGGCAGGATGCCGCCGGAAGCGCCGCCCGGCAGATAACCTTTGAATTTGTGGCCATCGGCCATGCCGCCGCAGAATTCGTCGATGAGTTCGCGCACGGTAATGCCCGCAGGGGCGAGTTTCACACCGGGATTCTTGACGCGGCCGGACACCGAGAAGCTGCGGAATCCCTTGCGCTCGTGACGTCCCTGGGACGTCACCCACTGCGGCCCCTTCTCGATGATGTCGCGAATCCAGAACAACGTTTCGACGTTCTGTTCGAGCGTTGGGCGGCCGAACAGGCCAACCTGCGCCACGTAGGGTGGACGATGGCGCGGCAGACCGCGCTTGCCCTCGATCGACTCGATCATCGCGGATTCTTCGCCGCAGATGTAAGCGCCGGCACCGCGGCGCAGATGAATCTTGGTGTGCGGCGAGAGTCCGGCGTCTTCTAGTTTCTTGATCTCGTCGAGCAGCATCAGCCGCACTTCGGGATATTCGTCGCGCAGATAAAAGAACACCTCCTCCGCTTCGACGACCCAGGCCGCGAGCAGCATGCCTTCGATGAAGCGATGCGGATCGCGCTCGAGATAAAAGCGATCCTTGAACGTGCCGGGCTCGCCTTCATCGGCGTTGACCGCGAACATGCGCGGCGCGGGTTCGGCACGGACCAGCGACCATTTGCGGCCGGTCGGGAAGCCGGCACCGCCAAGGCCACGCAGTCCCGCGTCGCTGACGATCTTGATGATATCGTCACGCGTACGTTTGCCGCCGAGACATTCCTTGAGCAGCTTGTAGCCGCCAGATTTCTGATAGGCGTCGAGGCCGATGTGGTCGTGCCAAGCATGCGCATGCGGCTTTACTTTCGCCGCGGCCGCGACCGAGGGCAGCGTCGCATTATGAACTTGAACGTGGCCGACCGCAGCGACTGGTGCTCGGTCGCAAGCACCCATGCAAGGAGCCCGAACAACGCGAACTTCGGAGCCGAGCTTTAGCCCTTCTAAGAGCCTTTCGGCGCCCGCCATGGCGCACGACAACGAGTCACAGACGCGGATCGTCACGGGAGGCGGCGGCGGACCTTCCTTCACCACATCGAAGTGCGAGTAAAATGTCGCGACTTCATAGACTTCAGTCAGCGCCATTTTCATCTCGAGCGCCAACGCGGCGAGATGCGCGGCGGAGAGATGACCGTATTTGTCCTGAATGAGATGGAGATGCTCGATGAGCAGATCGCGGCGGCGCGACCGGTCGGTGAGCAACGCGCGTACTTCTTCGAGTGCGTCCGGCTCGACCTGACGGCCTTTCGGCTTCCGCGGCGGCCGGCGGCGGCCGGTTCGCATCCGGGCTTCGCTGGCCAATTCTGGCGGATTTTCCACGAGGCTCATTGTCCATCTCCCTGAGCCCAAAAAGCTCTTTAAAATCAATCTAACAAGCCGCGACCTCAAATCAGTCGATAGAAAAAATCGATTGTGACAGCCCCAATGTTGCGGCTAATGCTATGAAGAACTTAAACGACTTTCCCGATCAAGGATGACGTTTTGATCGATAAACTCGAATTCCTGCTCGCGTTGGCGCGCGAAAAACACTTCGGCCGTGCCGCCGAAGAGTGCGGCGTGACCCAGCCGACCCTATCGGCGGGCATCAAGCAGCTCGAAGAAAGCTTCGGTGTCCTCCTGGTCAACCGCGGCTCGCGGTTTCAGGATTTCACGCCCGAAGGCGAACGCGTGCTCGACTGGGCCCGGCGGATCGTCGGCGACTCCCGTGCCATGCGCGAGGAGGTCCACGCGCTCAAATATGGTCTCGCCG
>JAFAQJ010000224.1 GCA_019246455.1 Pseudolabrys sp. | reverse complement strand
CACGCACGACGGATCGATCGGCTGAAACGGCCGTTTCGTCTTGGTCAGCGTGTCGTAGAGTTGAAGCTGCATAACGTCCTTCGGACCTGCTGGCCCCGGGCGTTTGATCTCGATGGAGATAAAGACGGCCGCAGCCAGCGTTGTGCGCTAGCGAATAATCTCGCGGCAAATGCCGCAAATATGGTTAAGGCCGACCATCGCGCGGGACAATGCGTAAGCACACGCGTTCCGTCAAGGCCAGCTGCCCGACCGCCCGTCCTTTCGCCATCACCGACCGCATGCGGTTAACGGCGGCTTAAAGAATTTGCCGCAATTGTCAGCACTCGTGCCATTCCCGGCTTGATCGCAACAAGTGAGTGATCCGATGAGTACTCTTGTGCGTCGCGTACTGGTCAGTGCCCTCGCCGCCGCCGCCCTTTGCGCCGCTCCCGCCGCGCAGGCCGAGCGGCGGATGTTCATCATCGCCAATAATGCCGATGGCTATGGCGTCGACCGCTGCCTCGCCAACGGCGAGAAGTGCGGCCAGTCGGTCGCGCAGGCCTACTGCAAGTCGCACGAGTTCGCCGAGGCCGCATCATTCCGCAAGGTCGACAAGGACGATATCACGGGGTCTGTGCCGACCGGACCGGGGGCCTGCCACGGCGCAAAGTGCGACGAGTTCGTCGCGATCATCTGCCAGCGCTGACGGACCGTAGCGCGGGCGTCGCCTGCTGCTTTGCGGCATGCTAGATAACCGGCGGACATCGCCGGGGACATTCAGCCGTGAAGCTATATTCGTATTTCCGCTCGTCGGCGGCCTACCGTGTGCGTATCGCGCTCAATCTCAAGAACATTCCCTACGAGACGATTTCGATCCATCTCACCAAGGAAGGTGGATTGAACCGCAAGCCGGAGTACCGCACGGTCAATCCACAGATGCGGGTGCCGGTGCTGGTCGATTCGAGTGGCGAGATTCTTATTCAGTCGCTCGCCATCATTGAATATCTCGACGAAACGTTTCCTGATCCGCCGTTGCTGCCGGCCGATGCGATGGAGCGCGCCCATGTCCGTGCCATCGCGCAGCTCATCGCCTGCGACATCCATCCACTAAACAACACCTCACCGCTGCGCTATCTCAAGCATCAGCTCAAGCATGAGCAGAGCGAGATCGATGCCTGGTATCACCATTGGGTGCTCGAGGGATTCGAGGCGCTCGAAGCCATGATCAAGCCGGGGCCTTATATTTGCGGGCCGCGCGTGACTTTGGCCGATATTTGTCTCGTGCCGCAGGTCGCCAATGCGCGACGGCTCAAGGTGCCGCTCGACAAATTCCCGAAGATCGTCGCCGCTGACGCCGCTTGTCTCAAGCTATCGGCGTTCGATAAAGCGCGGCCGGAAAATCAACCGGACGCGGAGTGACGGGCCAACCCCGTCCTGCTGGGCCCCGCACGTGCACAGCCCCACTCGTAAGGCCTTTGCCGACCATAAGCTCGCCCGCGTCGTCTTTTGGATGGTCGGCGCGCTGCTGTCCTTCTCGGTGATGGCCGTCTCGATCCGTGTCCTGGCGCGACACGGTTACAGCATCTTTGAAATTCTGGCGGTGCGCAGCGCGACTGCGCTTGTGCTGCTCGGCGCGCTCGTTCTGATACGGCCGCAGTTGCGTCGCGAGGTGCGACCGCGGCGCATGAGACTGCAGTTGTTCCGCAACACCATCCACTATGCAGGACAATATCTGTGGTCACTTGGGCTAACGATGCTGCCCTTGGCGATGGTGTTTTCGCTCGAATTCACGATGCCGGCATGGACAGCACTGCTCGCGGTGTGGCTCCTTAAAGAGAAAATGACGCCCGGACGAGTCGGCGTCATCGTGCTAGGGCTGGTCGGCGTTCTGGTGATCCTGCGGCCGGGACTAGCGGCCATCAATCCCGCCGCATTCCTCGTTTTGCTCGCGGCATTCTATTACGCGATCACAATGATCACGACCAAGCAGCTCACCGCAACCGAGACAACCTTTGGTATCATCTTCTGGATGGCCGTCATTCAGCTGCCGCTGGGACTCCTTGGCAGTAGCCCATCGGCGCTGCTTCATATCGGCCCTAACGACATCATTCCGATGCTCGGCGTTGGGATCGCCGGCACAACGTCACACTATTGCCTCAGCAATGCGTTCCGGTCCGGCGACGCAACGTTGGTGGTCCCGCTTGACTTCATGCGTATTCCGCTAATCGCGGTCGTCGGCTGGGCCTTTTACGGGGAGAGCCTTGATATTTTCGTGCTGGTCGGCGCTCTCATCATCATTGCCGGCGTGCTGTGGAACCTAAGGTCGGAGGCACGCTCCGCCAAGGCTCGCATGGCAACCTCAGAACCTCTACCATGACCTCATGATCCGAATTCGCTCATTCCCGTTGGCCGTCGCGTTCGCGGCTGCAATTGGCGCGAATGCACTGGCGCAATCGACGAATCCGGCCTGCCAGCGGCTCGAAGGGCAACTCGCCTCGCTCGATCGCGGCAACGACGATCCGCAGCGCGCCGACACGATTCGCCGCGCCGAAGATGCCGCGAACAAGCAGCAATTCGAGGTCGACCGGCTGGTGGCCCAATCGCGGCGGCTTGGATGCGAAAGCTCTGGCTTCTTTTCGATCTTCAACACCCCGCCGGCGCAATGCGGGCCGCTCAACGGACAAATTTCGCAAGCGCGCGGTGCGCTGGAGCGGATCCAAAATCAGCTCGAGCAACTCCACGGAGGTAACACCGAGCGCGCCGCTCAACGGCGTTCGATCCTGATCGCGCTCAGCGACAACGGGTGCGGCCCGCAGTACCGTCAGGCTTCCGTACAGCAGGGTGGCAGCTTCCTGGAACGGTTATTCAGCCCTGGCGGCAACTCGTCGTTCTTCCCCGGCTCCGATTCATCGGGATCGTTTCGCACGATCTGTGTGCGCACTTGCGACGGTTATTACTTCCCGATCTCGTTCCAGGCGCCGGCCAGCAAATTCCAGGACGATCAGGCGACGTGCCAACGCATGTGCCCGGCGCAGCAGGTCGAACTTTACAGCTATCGCAACCCTGGCGAGGAAGTGAACCAAGCGGTGTCGGTCAATGGCGGCGCGCCCTACTCGGCGCTACCGAGCGCTTTCCGTTATCGGACGTCGATAGATTCGGCGTGTAGCTGCCGCAAGGCCGGGCAAAGCTGGGCCGATGCTTTGAAGGCGGGCGGCGTCGACACCACGGTCGCACCGGGCGATGTCGTCGTCACCGACCAAAACGCAAAGAAGTTGTCGCAGCCGCCCGGGATGAAATCGCAGCCCAAGTCCGCCAATGCGCCGGGCGCCCAACCACCGACCGATGCGGCTGTATCACCGGAGCCTCCAAGGGGACAGGTGCGCACGGTGGGGCCGAACTTCTATCCGGTTCGCTAGAAGTCGACAGCTTCGGTCTTGACCGGCATCCCGGTCAGCAACGAAATATCCGGTGCCGGTAGCGCCGTGCCAGGATCGCGGAAGCGATTGGTGATTGGATAGCGTCGATCGCGCCCAAAGTTCTTTAGTGTGACCTTTACGCCGGGGGCTGCCTGGCGGCGTTTGTATTCCGCAATATTGATCAGCCGCTCGATGCGCGTCACGGTATCGCGATCAAAACCAGCGGCAACCACTGCGGAAACCGGTTCCTCCCTTTCCACCAGACGCTCAAGGATCGCGTCGAGTATGGCGTAAGGCGGCAACGAATCTTCGTCTTTCTGATTCTCGCGCAACTCCGCCGTCGGTGGCCGCGTGATGATGTTTTCCGGAATAACTCGGCCGGCCGGCCCCATCGCCCCCTCCGGCTTCCAGCCGTTTCGCAAGCGCGCCAGACGAAACACTTCGGTCTTGAACAGATCTTTGACGGGATTGAAGCCGCCGTTCATGTCACCGTAGAGCGTCGCGTAGCCGACCGACATTTCGGATTTGTTCCCAGTTGTCACCACCATCAGATTGAACTTGTTCGAGACCGCCATCAGAATGACGCCGCGTGCCCGCGCTTGAAGGTTCTCTTCCGTCACGTCGCGGGGCAGATCGTCGAATAACGGCTTGAGTGAAGCTTCTAGGCCTTCCACCGCTTTTGCAATCGGAACAATTTCATAGCCGACGCCGAGCGCCTTGGCACAAGCGGCGGCATCGTTAAGCGATTCCTGCGAGGTAAATTTGTAAGGCAGCATGATACAGCGAACGCGTTCAGCACCGAGCGCGTCGACCGCCATTGCCGTGCACAGCGCGGAGTCGACGCCTCCCGACAAACCAAGCACCACGCCCTTGAATCCGTTTTTGTTGACGTAGTCGCGGATTCCAAGAACGCACGCGGCGTAGTCGGCACGGTCCGCTTCAATCAACTGGATTTTTGGACCGTTATCGCAGCGCCAGCCGCTGTCTGTGCGCGACCATTTTGTGGTGACAACCGCCTCCTCAAAGGCTGGAAGCTGGAAGGCGATGCTTCGATCAGCGTTCAGCGCAAAAGACGCGCCTTCAAACACCAGTTCATCCTGCCCGCCGACCATGTTCGCATAGATGAGGGGAAGTCCTGTTTCGACCACACGCGGGACAGCGACGTTCAAGCGTTCGTCGACGACTCCGCGGCGATAAGGCGAGGCATTTCCGACAAGCAGAATTTCGCTCCCCGTTTCAACTAGACAGTCCACCGGTTCAGGATCCCAGATGTCCTCACAAATCGGCAGACCAAGCCTGATGCCGCGAAAGTTGACGGGACCCGGCAACGGCCCGGCAGCGAACACCCGCTTCTCGTCGAACACGCCGTAATTGGGAAGGTCGACCTTGTAGCGCAACCCGGTGATGGAGCCGCCATCCAGCAACGCGACCGCGTTATAGAGCTTGTCCTTTTCTAGCCATGGTGTGCCGACGGCGACTGCAGGACCACCATCCCTCGTCTCCCGCGCCAGCTTCTCAACTTCAGAGCGACACGCGGCCTGAAAGGTGGGTTTCAGTACCAAATCTTCCGGCGGATACCCCGAGATGAACAGCTCCGGAAAAACAACAATGTCCGCGCCTTGCGCTGCCGCAGTTTGACGCGCGCGGCGTACTTTGTCCCCATTACCAACGACGTCCCCCACCGTCGCGTTGAGTTGCGCGATGGCGATCGCAAGCGTGTCGACGGGACGAGCGTTCATAGTAGTGATTTAGCGTTTGCGCCGCGGACCAGCAAATACGGTCTTGGAATGCCAGCCTTTTGATCGACGCGGCGCTCAGAGGCTCGCGGCGGCCGGCATCGGCCTGACCTGTGAAACGCGCTCTTTCTTCAGCAATTCGGCAAGCAGGAACGCCAGGTCAATGGCCTGTTCGGCATTGAGCCGCGGATCGCAAACGGTGTGGTAGCGGTCGTTGAGGTCGGCATCACTGATCGCGCGGGCGCCGCCGGTGCATTCGGTGACGTTCTGGCCAGTCATCTCCAGATGAACGCCGCCGGCGTAACTGCGCTCGGCCGCATGAATCTCGAAGAAACTACGTACTTCTTTCAAGATCAGATCGAACGGACGCGTCTTGTAGCCAGAGCCCGACGTGATCGTATTGCCGTGCATCGGGTCGCACGACCACACCACCGCCTTTCCTTCGCGTCGCGTGGCGCGAACCAGTGCCGGCAGGAATTCGCCGACCTTCTCGGCGCCGAAGCGCCCGATCAGCGTCAACCGCCCCGGCTCGTTATCCGGATTGAGCACATCGATCAACCGAAGCAAGTCGTCGGCCTTGAGCGACGGGCCGCATTTCAATCCGATCGGATTCTTCACGCCACGCGCATATTCGATATGGGCGTGGTCAAGCTGGCGGGTGCGATCACCGATCCAGATCATGTGGCCGGCCGTCGCGTACCAGTCGCCGGTCGTGGAATCGATACGAGTTAGCGCTTCCTCGAAGCCGAGCAGGAGTGCTTCGTGGCTCGTATAGAAATCGGTCGTGCGCAGTTCCGGGTGGCTTTCGAGGTCGAGGCCGCAGGCCTGCATGAACTCGAGCGCCTCGGAGATCCGCTCCGACAATTCGACGTAACGGCGCGACTGCGGGCTGTCTTTGACAAAGCCCAGCATCCATTGACGCACACTTGCGAGGTTGGCGTAACCACCCTGCGCGAAGGCGCGCAGCAGATTTAGCGTCGCCGCCGATTGGCGGTACGCCTCAATCTGGCGCCGCGGATCCGGACGACGTGCTTCTTCGGTAAACGCGACATCGTTGATGATGTCACCGCGATAGCTCGGTAATTCCTTGCCATCACGCTTCTCGGTTGGCGACGAGCGCGGCTTGGCAAACTGCCCGGCGATACGGCCGACCTTCACGACCGGCAAAGCAGCGGCATACGTGAGCACCACCGCCATCTGCAGGAACATGCGGAAGAAATCGCGGATGTTGTTGGCACCATGCTCGGCAAAGCTCTCGGCGCAATCGCCGCCTTGCAGCAGGAAAGCCTGACCGTTGGCAACGCGCGCCAGTGCTTTCTTCAGGTTGCGCGCTTCACCCGCAAAAACCAGCGGCGGAAACGTCGCAAGCTGCTTTTCAACGTCGGTGAGCGCGCGCCGGTCCGGATAATCCGGCATCTGCACGATCGGTTTCTTGCGCCAACTGTCAGGCGACCAACGCTCGGCCATCGCACGCTCCAAAACTCGCGGCCTTATACACGAAGGTCGTTGCCGGATGCCAGAACTTCGAGAAATCGCAGCTATTTAGGGTTATTCCGCGGCGGCGCGTCCGTAGCTCATTGCCTTCTCACGCATGGTCACCAGCTCTTCCGCCGCCGTTGGATGGACCGCCATCGTGGCGTCGAAATCTGCTTTGGTAGCGCCCATCTTTATCGCGATCCCTACGAGCTGGATCATTTCGCCCGCATCGGCGCCGACGATGTGACAGCCGAGGACGCGATCATTCGTGCCATCGACCACCAGCTTCATGAAGGTTCGTGTTGCGCGCGCCGCCACCGCCATCTTCATCGACCTAAAGCTGGTCTTATAGATATCGACGACGCCGAACTGCTTCACCGCTTGCGCTTCCGTCAGTCCCACGACGCCGATTTCCGGTTCGGAGAAGACGGCCGTAGGCACATTGGCGTGATCGACCGCGGTCATCTTGCCGCCAAAAACAGTATCGGCGAATGCATGACCTTCGCGGACCGCGACCGGCGTCAGATTGATGCGGTTCGTCACGTCGCCGACGGCGTAAATATTGTCGACGGAAGTCTTCGAGTATTCATTAACCGCGATCCCGCCTGTCTCGCTGAGCTTGACTCCAACCGTTTCGAGGCCGAGACCGGTCACGTTGGGGTGGCGTCCGGTCGCAAACATCACCTTGTCGACTATGATTGAAGTTTGATCGGACAGGCACACATCGTAGCCGTGTTCCACTTTCTCAACCGACGAGACCGTTTGTTTGGTGATTATCTGGATGCCGCGCTTTTCCATTTCGCCGCGGAGATGCTCACGCACGTCATCGTCGAAGCCGCGCAGAATATTCTCGCCTCGATAAACCAACGACACCTGCGAACCAAGTCCAGCGAAAATGCACGCGAACTCCACCGCGATATAACCGCCGCCCTGGACCAGGATGCGTTTCGGCAGTTCTTTCAGGTGGAAAGCCTCATTCGACGAGATAACGTGCTCCACACCGGCGATCTTAGCGCCCATCTGTGGCGTACCGCCCGTCGAAATCAGGATCGTCTTGGCTCGCACACGCTCGCCGTTCGTCAGCAAACGCACCGTGTGTGTGTCCTCGAGGACGGCGCGGCTCTTGGCAATCTTGACATTGAAGCGCTCGAGCGTCGTCGTATATGCGGCCTCGAGCCGATCAATTTCGCGATCTTTATTTGCGATCAGCGTCGGCCAATCGAACGAAACGTCTGGCAACGTCCAACCGTAACCGGCGGCATCCTCGAAGTCGTGGCCGTAGCGCGATGCATAAACGAGGATTTTTTTCGGTACACAGCCGCGAATAACGCAGGTGCCGCCGACGCGATATTCCTCGGCGATCATGACGCGCGCGCCATACGAAGACGCAATCCGAGCGGCGCGAACCCCCCCGGACCCTGCGCCTACCACAAACAGATCAACGTCGAAATCAGCCATGAAGCGCGTCGGCTCCGCTCAACGACCTAGAGATCGTGGCCTTTCTTCTTTAATTCAACCCGCATGCGCGACATCACCTCGTCGGAAAACTTGATGGCCCAGTCCTGACCTGACCGCATACCACGATCGAGTGCTTCGGGCTCTTGTGTCGTAAACTTTTGACCGAGCGGAGATTTGTAAAACGCCAGCAAATCCTTGAGCTCCTGCTCGGTAAAATATCCGGCATAGATCGTTGCGACCTGCGTGATCACGTCATTCACGCGCGGCGCGTATTCGGTACGCAATTGCAAAGAGATGTCGGTGAGATCCTTCTGCAGACCCGGATTTTGACTGAGTAACGTATTCTTATCCTGCTCGATGACACCAGGAATCACTGCATCGAAAATCTTGTGAACGCCTTTGATGACGATCACCTCCCGCGCAATGTCGATCTGCGCCTTGGTGGGGGTTTTCTGCTGCGCCGTCGCCGGAAAACCAGCAACAAGAAGCAACGCGACGATCACGCTAAGCCGAACCAAGCTGGCACCGTATTGAATCTTAATCATGCTATCTCCACAAATCAGGACCGTTTGATCACTCTTATGCCGTTGGGTCCGGCCAGAACGGCGGTATGCGCCAGACCGACGAACAATCCGTGTTCCATAATTCCAGGAATGGCGGAAAGCTTTTGCGCTAAGGCGTTGGGATCCGCAATACGATTCAGCGCCGCGTCGAGGATCCAATGACCGCCATCCGTGACGAAAACGTGGCCATCTTTGCCTGTCCGCAACACGAGCGGCCCTGAAAGGCCGAGCGATTTCATCGCCTGCTCAATAGTCCGGCGTGTAGCGCCCAGACCGAATGGCAGCACTTCAATCGGCAGTGGAAATTTGCCTAAAGCGGATACCCACTTCGATTCGTCGGCGATGACCACCATCTCACTGGAAGCGGCTGCGACAATTTTCTCGCGGAGCAGCGCGCCGCCGCCGCCCTTGATCAAGCTGAGCTCGGGACCGATCTCGTCGGCACCATCAACCGTAAGATCGAGCTCGGGCGTATCATCGAGATTCGTCAGAGGGACGCCACACCGATCGGCGTCCAGACGAGTCGCCTCGGAGGTTGGCACCCCAACAACCTTAAGACCGGCGCGAACGCGTTCGCCGAGCAACTCGACAAAATGCTTGGCCGTCGAGCCGGTCCCCAGACCGAGCCGCATGCCTGGCTGCACGAATTCGAGCGCGCGCGCAGCAGCAGCGCGTTTTTGAGCACCGGCATCCATCATGACAACGTGTTCACGGACCTATTCGTGGAAATTAGCGGCGATCGTCCGGCAGGGATAGCCCGCCAACCCAAGAATAGCTTGCCTTGCCGAAGCGCTGCCGTTAGCGCTGGCGCTCATGAAAACCGCGCCCACCATCGTTTTCGACCTCGACGGCACGTTAGTCGATACCGCACCCGATCTGGTGGACACGCTCAACGCCGTTTTCGCCTACGAAAAAATTGCCCCCGTATCGTTTGATGTCGCGCGGCTCGCCATTGGAGGCGGCGCAAAGCAGATGATTGCGCGAGGATTGCAAATCGATGGCCGCACCGCGACTCCGGAGCTGATGGATCGCCTTTTCGTCGACTTCATCGAACACTACACGGCCCATATCGCCGACCGTTCGCGTCCGTTTCCTGGGCTCGAAGCCGCGCTCGATGAACTCGCTGCGCGCGGCTGCAAACTAGCAGTCTGCACCAACAAGCTCGAAACTTTGTCGATACAATTGTTGCAAGCTTTGGGCTTGGCCGATCGTTTCGCCGCGATTTGCGGACAGGACACTTTCGCGGTGCAAAAACCAAACCCGCTTATTCTACAGCGCACCATTGCAGCCGCCGGCGGCCTGTTGTCCGCTGCCGTCATGATCGGCGATTCAGAGACTGATGTTCGTACAGCGCGTGCGGCAGGAATTCCCATCATCGCTGTCGATTTCGGTTACAGCGATCCCCCGGTCGCCGAATTTAGCCCCGATCGTCTCATCGGCCATTTCGACGGCCTAGTCGATGCCCTCGACACACTTTTGCCATGAAATCCTTCGCGCACGCCCGATCGCCCATGGTTAACGCGGTAAGGTTAACGGGTCCGACGGGTTGCGCCGCTGACTCTGCAAATTTATTGTGACATCTGGGACAGGCGGCTCTGTGAGCCGCTAGCGCGGAACGGGACCACTAAATGTACCGAGTTTTTTTGATCGCCGGCAGCGCTCTGCTTTTGGCAGCGTGCTCGTCTACTTCGAACTGGTTTGATGCGCTCAAGCCGTCGCCTGCAACCGATACCGTGCAATTCGAATCCGAACCGCCGGGCGCAGATGCGCGCACGTCGACGGGTCAGACCTGCCGCACCCCCTGCTCTCTGACGCTGAACTCTGACGCGCCATTCTCGGTGACGTTCACGCTCAATGGCTATCTGCCGGAAACCGAGCAGGTCGAAGTCATCGGCGATGGAGGTTCCAGCCGCCTGCGGCCCAATCCGGTGATGGTCGAGCTCTCCGCCGCGCCTCCGGCAGCGAAGAAACCGGCGCCCAAGAAGCCGGCCCCGAAGAAGAAACCAGTGGCGGCCGCGAAGCCTGCAGCGGCTCCGCAGCAATCGGCTGCGCCTCAGGCCTCCGCACCCTGGCCCGCCCCGCAGCAACCCGCTCGCTAAACCAGCAGTTTTGTGCTGCGATAGTCGCGGCGCATACCGTTTGAACCTGCTGGTCAAGTCTGACGGAAGACCCCATATTGATCGTCGTGGACGCGCGTTTTCGCGCCGCGGGATCATTTGGTCCATGGACACCGCTATTTGATGTCAACTTTACAAAAGCGTCAGCCCGCGTTGATCGACCCGTTTCAACGGGCGATTACATATCTGCGCGTGTCCGTGACGGATCGCTGCGACTTCCGCTGCGTCTACTGCATGGCGGAAAACATGACGTTCCTGCCAAAGGCCGATCTTCTCAGCCTCGAAGAACTCGATCGCCTTTGCAGCGCCTTCGTTGCCAGAGGCGTCACCAAACTCCGTCTCACCGGTGGCGAGCCTCTCGTGAGGCGCGGCATCATGACGTTGGTCGGATCGCTGTCGCGGCATCTACGGAGTGGTGCGCTCAAAGAGCTCACGCTGACAACCAACGGATCACAACTGATCAAATACGCTGCAGAACTCAAAAGTCACGGCGTCGAACGTATCAATGTATCACTCGACACGTTGAACGCGGAAAAGTTTCGCGCGATAACCCGCTGGGGCGATCTCCATCAAGTCCTTGCCGGTATCGATGCCGCACAAGCCGCCGGCCTAAAGGTGAAAATTAACGCAGTCGCGCTCAAGGGCGTCAACGAGGATGAAATTCCCTCCCTGCTTGATTGGGCGCATGGGCGCGGCATGGACTTGACGATCATTGAAGTGATGCCGCTTGGTGATGTCGGCGACGAACGGCTCGATCAGTACCTGCCGCTATCGCTTGTGCGCGCGCAACTTGCTGAGCGTTATACGCTTCGTGACACCGATTACGCGACCGGCGGCCCGGCGCGCTATGTACAAGTCCAGGAAACCGGTGGACGTCTCGGATTCATTACGCCGTTGACGCACAATTTTTGCGAGTCGTGCAACCGCGTGCGGATCACGTGCACCGGCACGCTATTTATGTGCCTGGGTCAGGAAGATGCGGCTGACTTGCGCGCGCCGCTTCGCACTTCGGAAAGCGACGATCGCTTGCACGCCGCCATCGATGCAGCGGTCGCCCGCAAGCCGAAGGGGCATGACTTTGTCATTGATCGACGGCACCGCCGGCCAGCACTGTCGCGCCACATGAGTATGACCGGCGGCTGATCAGGCCGCGGCGGTAATCGTCACCAGTTCACGCAATTCTTCACGCCGCAACTGTGCCGGGTCGAAGCAAATGCCGACGCGACCGGCACCTGCGTCGCGGACGATTCGTGCTTCGATCGGCTTCATGGATGATTTAAAGGACACCGCGATGACCTTGCCGATGGAAAGACCTTCGACGCTCTCGATACATGCCCCACCTTCACTGATGTCGTGAACTTGCACCACAGCGTGGCCGCTGTCCCACGTCAAATGCGCGTCGAAATTCACCTCATAGCGCGGAAATTCCCGCAAATCCGCGGTCACTGCCCTGCGCACGATGTCAGGGACGGTAATGCAAATTATGCGGGAACTTTGTTGCATCTCGCCGGCGACTACCATGAACTCGCCCGCGCTTTCCTTCAGCTGCGCCATCGCCGCGGCAAGCTCATTCAAGCGCGTTACGGCATCGATTGAAGCCTGGTTACTTTCACGGGTGTTAATGCCGAACTGCTCTGTTGCTCCACGTTGACTTTCGATCGCTTGGGACACCGATTGATTAGCATCCGACAAGGCACCGACCGCCTCGGTTACGCTTTGCAGTGATTTCACAACGTCGTTCGTTGCCGATTGAATCTCAGCGATCTTGGCGCCGATTTGTCCTGTCGAACGCCCCGTTTGTTCGGCAAGCGCCTTAACTTCAGCGGCGACTACGCTGAAACCCCGTCCGGCCTCCCCTGCTCGCGCCGCCTCGATGGTGGCATTGAGCGCGAGCAAATTGGTTTGCGCCGCAATTTCGTTGATGACCCCAACGATGTCGCCGATTTCATCAGCTGCCCGCGCCAGCGCCTCTATGGCCGCTCGGGAGACGTCGGCGCGCTGTACGGCTTCGCGCCCGATGCAAGCGGCGCGGCCTGTGTTGTCTGCAATCGCCGCGATGGCCGTGGAGACCTGTTCGAACAGCCCTGTCGAGGTCTCGTTCGTGGCGCGAGCACCTTCGGCGAGACTGGCGGCCTCTTCGAAAGTGAGGTGTATATCGTCGAGGTTCCGCGAGATCTCTCTGGTTTTTTGAGTCAGCACACCGGCACCTGTGATAATGGATTGGATGCCGATTTCAGTTGCGCTCTCGACCTGTTGAGCAAGACCAGACAGATTAATCCGGCGTGCCGCCTGCCAGGTGCGATCAAGGTCGGCGTGCACTAACTCGCGGCGCTGTCGCTCCCGCAGTACCTCGGATAGATGTTCGGCGGCTTCGACCACACGGCTAATTTCATTGCGCGCCTTGGGGCCTTGAGCCGAATTCTCCAATTCGGCACTGGCAAGCACCTCTATCACGTCGGCGGCATTGATAAGTGCATGCGATAGACCGGCGGCAAGGCCGCGAAGCGCGAGCAAGACCGACATCGCTGCCGCGATCGACATTGCGGGCAAGACGTAGGGCTCCGCAGCGCGAGGCGACCAAGCCGCAAGTGCGTTCGCCGCGGGCGAAATAGCCACGGCGACCAGTGCCGGCAGAAGCGCCATGAGAAGAAGGCGCTCGAGAATGGTCAATTGCCGCAAGAGCCTCATGACAATTACTTTTACTGGCGGCCGGTTTAGAGAGCTTTAACCATGGGCTGCCAGGCCAAACCCCAGGCCAAATCGGCCATGACGAAGGATTTGGTGGTGCCGAAAAAGCCACCGAACGATCCGGGCTGCCGCCGACTCGCGAGGGACCCCAAAGCGGAGAGCCCCGAAGCTTTCGCTCCGGGGCTCCGCATTCTTAGTTAAGTACGGCGTCTAGCTGCGCATCGCGCGCATCATGAAGTTGTCGTAGGTGTTCTCGGCAACTTGCCACCACTGATACGCGCTCTTAGTGAAGCTCATCATCGAGTCATTCACCTTCTTGAAGCTCGCGTTGTCCTTGGCGACTTCCGCGTGCAGTTCCATCGTCGCTTTGTACGATGCGTCCATGATGGCCGGCGAGAACACATGCAGCTTGGTGCCGCCCGCCAAAAGGCGACGCAGTGCCTGCGGGTTGTTGGCGTCGTATTTCGCCATGCACCAGTTGTTTGCATAATGGCCCGCGGCTTCCAGAATCGTCTGGTACGACTTTGGCAGCGAGTTCCATTTGTCCAAGTTGACGAAGGCGAACAGCATCGAGCCGCCTTCCCACCAACCCGGTGCGTAGTAGTGTGGGGCGATCTTGTAGAAGCCGAGCTTCTCGTCGTCGTACGGACCAACCCATTCCGCCGCATCGATCGTGCCCTTCTCCAGCGCCGGGTAGATGTCACCACCGGCGATCTGCTGCGGCACGCCGCCGAGTTTCTGGAGCACCTTGCCGGCCCAGCCGCCAATGCGCATCTTCACGCCCTTGATATCGTCGAGCGTATTGATCTCCTTGCGGAACCAGCCACCCATCTGACAGCCGGTGTTGCCGGCCACGAGACCGATGGCATTGTACTTTTTGTAAAACTCATTGAGCACGTCGGAACCGCCGCCCTGCGTCCACCATGAGGTGTTAAGGCGCGCGTTAGGCCCGAACGGCACGGACGTGCCGAAGCCGAAGGTCGGGTCCTTTCCGAAATAATAGTACGAGGCGGTGTGGCCGCATTCGACCGTGCCGTTCTGCACGGAGTCGACAATGGCCAGACCCGGAATGATTTCGCCCGCAGCGAAAACCTGGATCTGGAATTTTTGATCCGTCATCTCGCCGACGTACTTCGCCATCACCTCCGCGGCGCCGTACAACGTGTCGAGAGACTTCGGCCAGCTGCAGGGCATACGCCACTTCAGTGTCGGCGCCGATTGCGCGATCGCCGGAGCGGCCAACGCGCTCGCGGCGACGCCGGCGCCTGCCGCAGCCAAAAATTGACGACGTTTAATGGTCTTCATTCGATTTCCTCCCCCAGTTTTGTACGGAGCTTGCGCCCACGACTTATCCCCTGAGCCGCCATCTACCTGGCAAAGCCTGACGGCGCACACGGTTACCCTTCAGTGTGCACTGGATTCTCGCTACTGGAAAGAGATGCGGCTCGCAAAAAAATAAGGGCCGGCGTGCAGCCGGCCCTTATCCAATTTCGGCTTGATCAGCCGCGTGTGCGTGAGCGAATCTGGAAGGTGTCAAAGGTATATTCGGCCACCTGCCACCACAGATATTCGTCATTCTTGAAGGCCTGCATCGAGTCCAGCACCTTCTTGTAGAACGGGTTGGCGGCCGACGTCTCGGCGTTCACTTCATTCGACGCCTTGAGACACGCTTCCATCACACTCTGCGGGAACGGACGCAACTGCACGCCGCCCGCCACGAGGCGCTTGAGCGCCGCCGGGTTACGCGCATCGTAACGCGCCGTCTGTTCGACGTTGACGGCGCTCGCCGCTGCGCGAACGATCGACTGATAGCTCTTCGGCAGTTCGTTCCACTTCGCAAGATTGATCTGCAAGTGGTTGGTCGTGCCGCCTTCCCACCAGCCCGGGTAGTAGTAGTACTTCGTGACCTTTTGGAAGCCGAGCTTCTCGTCGTCATACGGGCCGACCCATTCTGCCGCGTCGATGGTGCCCTTCTCGAGCGCCGGATAAATATCGCCGCCGGCAATTTGCTGCGGAATCAGGCCGAGCTTGCTGAGCGTTTTGCCGGCCCAGCCGCCGATGCGCATCTTGATGCCGTTGAAGTCGGACGCTTCCTTGATTTCTTTGTTGAACCAACCGCCCATCTGGCAGCCGGTATTGCCCATCAGGAGATTGTAGGTGTTGTACTTGGCGCCGAATTCGTCGATCAGCTTCTGTCCGTCGCCTTCGTTGAACCAGGCATTCTGCTGGCGCGAGTTCAGGCCGAACGGTACCGCGCAGAACAGCGCCCAGGTGGGATCCTTACCGATGTAATAATAGTAGGCGGTGTGCGCCATTTCGACAGTGCCGTTCTGCACGGCGTCGAGCGTGGCAAGGCCGGGCACGATTTCACCGGCAGCAAAGGTCTGAATCTGGAATTTGCCGTCGGTGGCTTCACTCACGTATTTGGCAAACGATTCGCACGAGCCGAATAACGTGTCGAGGGACTTCGGCCAGCTCGCGGTCAGTCGCCAGTGCAAGCTTGGCGACGTTTGCGCGATCGCAGGCGCGGCGATCACCGTTGCAGTGGCCCCCGCCGCGGCCGTTTTCAGAAATTGGCGTCGTTTCATTGAACGTTCCTCCATCTAGACGCGGATGCTCCACTACGCCCCACAGCGAACGGATCCGTGGCAGGCAGGATGCTTGGTGGCAGCGCGCGGTGCAAGGGATTCCGCTCCCTCGACCTCGACTTTAGCCCAACAGGCGCGGTTTTCCGGGATTTGGCGGGAGTCTAAGCCTCGATCACAATTTTGGGCGCAGCCCGCTGGCCCGCAGGCCCCTGAAGCTGGTCACGGACGTGAGCGGCGATCTCTCTATAGATCGCCGCGTATGGGCCCGTGGGCTCGCTGGCAACCACCGGAAGACCGGCGTCGGACTTTTCACGGATAGCCATATGGAGCGGGACTTCGCCCAGGAACGGCACGCCCAGCCGCTGCGCTTCATGCCGCGCGCCGCCATGACTGAAAATGTCTGATCGAGTGCCGCAGCTCGGGCAGACAAAATAACTCATATTTTCGACAACACCGAGCACCGGCACATCGACGCGCTTGAACATCGCAATGCCACGCCGCGCGTCGATCAGTGCGAGATCCTGAGGCGTCGAAACAATCACCGCACCCTTCAAAGGTACCTGCTGCGCCATCGTGAGCTGGGCGTCGCCGGTGCCGGGAGGCATGTCGACAACCATCACGTCGAGCCTGCCCCATTCGACTTCACGCAACATCTGCGTGATCGCCGACATCACCATCGGGCCGCGCCAGATCATCGGAGTTTCTTCTTCGATCAGGAAGCCAATCGACATCACCTGAAGGCCGTGACGTTCGATCGGCTTGAGCCGTGTGCCGCCGATGGTCTCGGGTTTTTCCTTGATTGCCAGCAATTTTGGAATCGATGGGCCGTAAATATCCGCGTCGAGCAATCCGACTTTGAGACCAAGGTCGCGCAGACCGAGCGCAAGATTGACGGCAGTGGTCGATTTGCCGACGCCGCCTTTGCCCGACGCGACGGCAATGATCGCATCGACACCGGGGATCCCGGCTTGCGCGGCTCCATGACCGTGACCATGCGGCGCAGGACGCGCGCCGCGTCCACCGCCGGCACCGGGCGGAGGCGCAGCGCCGCCGCGCGCGCGTTCGGCGGTCAGAGCGACCATCGCCGAGACAACCCCGGGAACGGCGCGTACGGCTTTCTCGGCGCGCTCCCTCACCGGCTCCCACGCTTTGACGTCGGCAGCGTCAACCGTAAGGGAGAAAAAAACCTTGCCATCGGCCACGACAATATCGGACAGCGAGCCCGTCGCCGGCAACGCACTGCCGTCGGGCGCGGCCACGTTGGTTAGCGCCGCTAAAACATCATCTTTGCTCAAAGCCATCGATCTGTCCTTTGCCTTGTCGCGCGCCACCATATAGGAATTGGGCGCCCGCAGATAAAGCATTCGGAGGAAGCGATGGCGAAGGTGGCGTTTCTCGGTCTCGGTGTGATGGGTTATCCCATGGCAGGACACCTCAAGAACAAAGGCGGCCACGACGTTACCGTCTATAACCGCACTGCCGCCAAGGCCGAGCAATGGGTCAAGCAACATGGCGGCAAGAGCGCGAAAACTGCGAAGGAAGCCGCGGCCGGTCAAGACTTTGTCATGTGCTGCGTCGGCAACGATGCTGACCTGCGCGAGGTCACGCTCGGCAAGGACGGTGCCTTCCAGGCGATGGGCAAGGGAACCGTCTTCGTCGATCACACCACCGCGTCGGCAGAGATCGCACGCGAGCTATACGACGCTGCAAAGAAGGGCGGCTTCGACTTCATCGATGCACCCGTGTCGGGTGGTCAAGCAGGCGCCGAGAATGGCGTCCTCACAGTGATGTGCGGCGGTGATGAACCGATCTTCGCGCGCGCTGAAAAGATCATCTCGCCGTCCTATGCGCGCGCGTGCAACTTGATGGGCAAACCCGGCGCAGGCCAGCTTGCCAAGATGGTCAATCAGATTTGCATCGCCGGCCTGGTGCAAGGTCTCTCTGAGGGCCTGCACTTTGCCAAGCGGGCGGGTCTCGATATCGACAAGTTGATTGCAACAATTTCCAAAGGCGCGGCGCAAAGCTGGCAGATGGAAAACCGCTACAAGACGATGGCGGCCGGCAAATTCGATCACGGGTTTGCGGTGGACTGGATGCGCAAGGACTTGAGCATCTGTCTCGGCGAAGCGCGCAAGAACGGCGCCAACCTACCCGTCACCGCTTTGGTCGATCAATTTTATTCGGAAGTTCAGAAGATGGGCGGCAAGCGTTGGGATACGTCAAGCCTGCTTGCGCGCCTTGAACGCTAGAACTCGAGCGTCAGGCCATCCTCGGCGATCAACACGCCGGATGCTCGCGCCTCGTCGATGCGCGCAAGCATCGTCGGGTTCATATGTGTGATCATCAAGCGCTTTGCGTTGAGTTCGCCGAGCTTGTTTTTGAGCGTTTCCCAACTCAAGTGGCCTGTCAGTTTGCCTGAATAGCCGTAGCAATCGCAGACGAAGAGGTCGGCGCCCGACGCGATCGGAATGAGCGCGTCGCTCCACTCGCCATCGCCTGAATAAGAAAACTTTTTTGCGCCGTCATCGATCCTTACAGCGGTCGACGGCGCGCCGGACTGATGGATCGTCTCAGTGCTGACGACTGAGTGCCCCAGCACCTCGCTAGGGACTCCGACTTCGATCTCCTGCACGCTCCAGGCGAACTTCCACTTCGAGCCGGTCGACTTCGGGAAGAACACCTCCATCGCGGCGTGAAGACGATCACGAGTACCAGGCGGACCGGCGACCAACAGCGGCCGCTCCCGCCTCGCAAGGAATTGCGCATCGAGCAGCAGGAATGGCAGCCCGCCGAAGTGGTCGCCGTGGAGATGCGAAATCATGACGGCGTCGACCGTATTGAAATCCACCCCAAGCTTTTTTAGCGCCGGCGGCGCGGATGCCCCGCAATCCACGACGATGCGCCTTTTCGCGGTGTCGAGTAAAAAGCAGGTGTTGGAGCGGCCGCCTGACCCGAAAGCATCGCCGGAGCCGATGACCGTCAGCTTCATTCACGCCTTCGCGGTCGGCCGCGCCGACACTTCGGCATGCCAGCGTTTCACGTTCGTAAGTTCATCTGGCACCGGAATCCGGGCAGGCTTAAGGAAATCAACCGCCACCTGTGCGGTGATGTCGGCGACGGTATAGCGATCGCCCGCGACGAATTTATGCTTGCCAAGCTGCTCGTTGAGAATTTTAAGGAAATCAACTACGCGCGGCTTGTTGGCCTCGCCCCACGCAGCGATTTGTGGCACTTCGAGCTCCTTCATGGCCGGATGCAGGTGGCGAAAAACGTTGGCCACGGCCAGCAGCAGGTTGATCTCGCAGCGTCTGTTCCACATTTCGACCAACGAGATGTCTTTTGGATCGGTGCCGAACATCGGCGGATTGGGTCGCTGGGCTTCGAAGTAACGACAAATGGCGATGGATTCGGTGATGATCGTGCCGTCGTCGAGGACGAGGGCGGGCATGCGCTGCAAGGCGTTGATTGCAGTGTACTGAGCGGTCTTGTGCTCGCCTTTCATCATGTCGACCTGCTCGGTTGGCACTTCGATGCCCTTCTCCGCTAGATAGATGCGCACGCGCCGCGGATTGGGCGCCATCTTGCTGTCGTAAAGTTTCACTGAAAAACCCCGCCTCACCGCCTGAGGGGTCAGCCGAACATGTCAAAAAAACTGTGTCAAAGGGCTCGTTAACATCCCTTAACCACTGATTTTCATTCCCTCTTAAGCTTCCCCTTAAGGTTTTTGCGAGACGTTGGGCCAAAGTTCCACGTCAAGTCGCGTAGTAATGACAATTTCTAACGAGAAGCCCGACCTCGCGGTGCCGTCCGAGAGTTCGCCGGTGCGCCGGCGCCTCGCAGCGCAATACGTGCGCGACGCCCGCGATCGGCTGATCTCGACCACCGGCACGCGACCGGTTTTCGATCTCGAGCTGCTGCGCCAATACGCCCAGAACCGCCTTTCGGCGTCGCTGGTCATCCTGCTGCTCGTGGCGACGATCGGCTTTCTTTCGAGCCTGTGGACGGGCGCCGTGGCCGCGGGCTCTTGGACAGCCTCGGTGCTCGTCATTCACGCCGTCATCATCACCAAATGCCGGCAATTCCTGGCCGAAACACCGAACGAAGTGCAGGCGCGGCGCTGGCGTTTGCGTTTCATCATCCTCGATCTGTTTTACGGCCTCGCCTGGATGTTCATCCTCATCCACCCGGTCGGCGTCGACGAAAGCTCGGGCACGTTCATGCTGTTCGTCATGCTGCTGGTGGTGGCAGTCTCGAGTATGCTCGCCTCGAGTTTGCCGATGGCGGTATTCGCCGCCACATTCCCCGTCACATCAGCCATTGCGCTCGACTTTC
>JAFAQJ010000219.1 GCA_019246455.1 Pseudolabrys sp. | reverse complement strand
GCAGGAATTTCCGTAAGGTGTAACAATCAGACTATCGCGGACGCCGGCTTGTTGCGGCTGCGTGTGTAATGAATCGTGGCGCCGGATAGGCCCCAGACCAAGCCAAGTATCAGGAAGTAATGCCGCCAGTGATCGGTGTCGATGATGAAGCTCTCAGCGGCTTCTCCGGCGAACCCAGCCAGCGCGACGATCAGATAAATCTGCCACGGCGTGCGCACGAACGCCGCGCGTAACCCGAATACGAGCGTCACCGCGACCATCGTTGGATAAATCACGCCGCCGACCCAGCCGTAGACCAGGAACGCCTGCAGATACGAATTGTGTTGCTGCACATTGAAGATGTTCGAGAATTCGAGCGGCCCGAGCCCGAAGGGCTTGTCGAACATCAAGCCGAACGCGAGCTCCTGCAATCGGAAGCGGCCACCTTCACCAACGTCATAGGACTGCAAAAGCTGCGCGCGCTGCGTCAGCATGTCGCCGATCGAAGACACCGACAGCAGTGCGGCGAATAAGGCGAGCGCGGCACCGATCGCGATGGTGCATACAAGCATGATGCGCATGCGGCTCTTGTAAGTGGGGGCCGTAAGAATGAGTAGTGCTGTCATCACGGTGCCCGACAGCACGAAATGAAGCCACGCGCCGCGTGAGAAACTGAAGAAGAGGCCGACCAACAAAATGCCGGTTAGCGCGAGATCGACCAGTGAAATCCGTTCGGTCTGCATGCGCGCAATCAGGACAAGGGCCGGCCAGATCAAATAAGGGCCGAAGACGTTGGGATCTTTGAAGAAGCCGAGCGCGCGGTCGTAAAGCGTGAAATGATCGTAGGCATACCCGGATAGATGGAGATAACCGGCAATGCCAGCGAGCGCGCAAATCACCGCGGAAAAGGTGTATCCGGCGCGCAGGACTGCCAGACGCTCCATCGTTTTGTCCGTGAGCATAGATGCGAACCGGATAGCCGCTGCCGCCATATAGAACGATGTGATGACGTAGGGCACGGTCGACGGCTCGCTCACTACATTGATCAGGGAGAACAGGCCCGAGACGTTCCAGATCAGCAGGAGCAGAAACAAGGCAAGCGTTATGCGGTTCATGCGCACGCCGGCGATCATCGCCGTCAGGATCATGCCGATGACGAGGGCGTCATAGGGCGCCGGTTCGATGAAGGCGAGACTGCTCGACGCCAGGGCGATGAACAGATTAAGCCGTAGTAATTGCTCGCGCAGGCCAATACCGGGTGCCTTGGCTGGCGCGCTCGACGCCAAACTATAGGGCGCGGCTAGCTCGGAGGCCGTGATCAATAGGCGTTCTCGGTTTTCAGCAACGCGAACGGTGTCTTGAGAACGATGGCGAGGTCGAACAACACCGACCAATTTTCGATGTAATAGAGGTCGTGTTCGACGCGCTTCTGGATTTTCTCATGCGTGTCGGTTTCGCCACGCCAGCCGTTGATTTGCGCCCAGCCGGTCATGCCCGGCTTGACTCGATGCCGCGCGAAATAGCCGTCGACGGCTTCGTCGTAGCGGCGCTCTTCGGCTTTGGCATTAACCGCGTGCGGGCGCGGGCCGACCAGCGATAGATTGCCTTTGAAAACCACGTTGAAGAGCTGCGGCAGTTCGTCGAGGCTCGCTTTGCGGATGAAACGGCCGACGCGCGTGACGCGCCCATCGTCCTTCGTCACGAGCTTGCTGGCCGTCGCATCTGCCTGATCGACGCGCATCGAGCGAAACTTGAAGACCTCGATCATGTCATTGTTGAAGCCATAGCGCTTCTGGCGGAACATTACGGGCCCGCGGCTGTCGAGCTTGATGGCGATCGCGATCACCGCCATGAGCGGCAGCGCGGCGAGAAGCGCCAGGCTGCCGACGGTCTTGTCGAACAGCCACTTCATCACGACGTCCCAATCAGCGATCGGCCGGTCGAATACGTCGATCACCGGGACGCTGCCGATGTAGGAATACGAGCGCGGACGGAACTGCAGCTTGTTGGTGTGGGCTGCAAGCCGGATGTCGACCGGCAGCACCCACAGCTTCTTCAGCATCTGGAGAATGCGGCCTTCAGCGGTAATCGGCAGCGAGAAGATCACGAGGTCGACGCGGGTACGGCGGCCGAATTCGACAAGGTCGTCGACGCTGCCGAGCTTGCGTTCTCCGGCGGTCTCGGCGGCGCTGCGATCATCGCCGCGATCATCGAATAGGCCGATGATCTGGATGCCAAGATTTTTCTGCCGCTTGAGCTCGTTGATAACAGACGCCGCCGGCTCCCCGCCGCCAACAATCACCGTGCGCAAGGTGAGGTGGCCTTGCTCGGTCCAGCGCCGCACCAGAACGTTGAGCGCCTTGCGGAAGATGATGAGGCTCGCGAGCCCGACGGCGTAGAACGAACCAAGCCAGACGCGCGAAATCTGATCGCCGGCCTTGGCGAAGAATGAGGCACCGATCACCAGAAGAAACACAATCGACCACGCGGAGGCCAGTCGCATGTACTGCTTCTCGTAACCGCGGAAGGCCTGCACCTGATAGATGTCGGCGACCTGAAAGGCGAAGACCGCGAGCACCGCGATGACGGCCGTCGCGGCGAGATAGGGCCACATCACCCCGTGCTCGGCGAACAGGTACGCACCATAGGTCGCGAGGCCGACGGCCATGATCAGCAGCAATTCGATCGCGCGCACGGCGCCGGCGAGAACGATTGGCGAATAAGCGGGCGCGGTGTGGGTCGCGATCGCCGCAAGCGCCGCCTCGGACAAAGGTTGGGCTTTGCGGTCCTGCGGCATCGAACGGATGTGATCGACGAGCGCCGCGGCGCTGGCTGCCTGAACAGGAGAGCTGGTTTCCGTCGCGGTCCGTAAAGGGCGATTTCCGCCCATGCCTTTGAATTTCCCCGCAATTCCTATGCGGAGAGTCTCAAAAAAGGCTTATCGGCATGCTCAAAATCGAGTTAACGGCGGGCCTGTAATCGCTCCAGAGCGGTTTGGTATGCCGTCAATATCCCTTCCACCATGCCGTCGATCGAAAACGCGGCCGCGACACGCTCGCGCAGACGTTGGGCGAGGTCGGCCGCTGCCGCCGGTTCATCCAGCGCCCCGGCCACCGCCTTGGAGAGGGCGACAAAATTGCCGGGCGGCACCAGATGTTCGGCCAAATCCCCGTAGATTTCCGGTATGCCGCCGACATTCGTTGCAACCAGTGGTTTCCCGGCGGCTGCCGCCTCAAGAACCACATAGGGCAGCCCTTCGGCTCGCGACGGCACCACCATAATTCGGCCCAGCGCAAACGCGCGGCGGGCCGGCATGGGTGGCATGAAACGCACAGCACCGGACAAACTGTGCCGGCTGGTGAGGGCTTGGAAGGCTGCACTGTCGGGCCCATCACCGACCAATGTCGCTGTCACGCGGCGGCCAGCGTTTTGCATCTGCGCCAGCGCCTCAATCAACAGATCGACGCCCTTGAGCGCGCGCAACTCGCCGAGAAACAGGATATCGGTGGCATCGGGCGCGAGCTTGACCGGCTCGAATTCCGATTTGGCGACACCGTTATGGACGACGCGCGCGACGGCGCGGGGATTGCCGATCTTGCGCTGGAAGGTTCGCGCGCTGTTCTCGCTCTCGAATAGGTAGAGATCGCCGCGTCCTATTAGCAGCTTTTCGCTGCTGAGATAGAACTTGCCGGTCAGCGTGCGCCATTCGAACCACAGGCTGCCGCCATGCGGCGTGTAGGCGCGCACCGGACGCCGCGCCGGAAACGCAAGCCGCGCATAGGCACCGCCTTTGGCGCCGTGGCCGTGGACGACATCGGCACGTGCATCGCGAATGCGCTTGTTGAGGTGGATCACGGCCGGCAGATCCAAGGGGCCGGGGTGGCGCCGCATTGGGACGCGGCTAAGCCCGAGGGCAAGCCGTGGCGCAATGTTGGACAGGGCAGTCGTGGCGCGTTCGCCTCCGGTTAGGCTATCCGCGACGACCCCGACCTGGTGGCCGCGCTCGATTTGGCCGCGCGCAAGGTCCATGACGTGACGGAAAAGCCCGCCCACGGGCGCTCGAAAGACGTGGAGGATTTTGAGCGGCCGGTCGGACATCGAGAGCGGCGATTCCTGGCGCGGAACGCGCCGCCCGGGATTAGGGGCTCGCATGGTTAACAAAGCCTCACCGGACTCTAAAACCGCCGCAAACTTAACGCCGTAGCAACCATAATCGTCTGTTATCGTCGGGCCGACGTGCGTTTGGAGTCGCCGATGTTCTTCCGCCGTAAATCCCGAAAGCCTGCCGAAGTCGCGCCGCCGCCTCCCGCGCCGATCGCTGTGCGCACGCCGACTGGCGAACCGGACATCGGCGGCCTGTGGCGCGCGGTGTGGGCGAAGAAGAAGACCATCGTCGGGCTGACTTTGATCGCGGCGGCCGGCGCCTTCGTCGTCGTTAATTCGATCGCGCCACGATATCGTTCGGAAGCGCGGTTGCTGCTTGAGCAGCGCGAGAATATCTTCTTGCGCGCCGAAGCTGATAAGCAGAACAATGACCGCGCGGCGCTCGACGCCGAGGCGATCGCCAGCCAGGTGCAACTTGTGCTGTCGCGCGATCTCGCGCGGCAGATCACCGCCAAGGAAGGCTTGGCGGAAAATCCGGAATTCAACGGCGCTGGCAGTATCACGCGGACGCTGCTCGGCCTGATTGGCATTGGTCGCGATCCGGCCGAGATGTCGGCGGAGGAGCGCACGCTCGAAACCTATTACGATCGCCTGTATGTCGCGAACATCGAAAAGTCGCGGGTGATTTCCGTCGCCTTCAGCTCGTCGAATCCTGAGCTCGCGGCGCGGATCGCCAACGCGATTTCCGAAGGCTATCTCGGTCTGCAACAGTCGGCGAAACAGGATCAAACGCGCGCCGCCGGACAGTGGCTGGCGGGCGAGATCGCCAAGATGCGTGAGAAGGTCGCGGACGCCGAAGCCAAGGTCGAGGAGTACCGCGTCAAGAGCAATCTCTATGTTGGCAGCAACAACACCTCACTGCCGAACCAGCAGCTCACCGAAATCAATTCGCAGATATCCGCAGCACGCGGCCAAAAAGCCGATCTCGAGGCGCGAGCGCGGCAGCTGCGCGAACTGATCCGCTCCGGCAAGCCGATCGACTCCTCCGACATCGCCAACTCTGAGTCGATGCGGCGCCTAACGGATCAGCGCACGGCACTGCGCTCGCAACTCGCCGAGCAATCGTCCACGCTGCTCGATCAGCATCCGCGCATCAAGGAGCTTCGGGCGCAGATCGGCGAGCTCGACACGCAAATCCGCAATGAAGCCGAGCGTCTCGCTCGGCAACTCGACAATGATGCGAAGGTCGCCGGTAACCGCCTTGAAACACTCACCGCCAGCCTCGACCAAGTCAAGAAGCTCGCCTCGCAGACCAACGAGCAAGACGTCGAGTTGCGTGCGCTCGAGCGCGAGAGCAAGGCGCAGCGCGACTTGCTCGAATCCTATCTCGCCAAATATCGCGAGGCGGCAGCGCGCGACAACATCAATGCGGCGCCGCCAGAAGCCCGCATCATTTCGCGCGCGACACCCGCAATCAAACCGGATTTCCCAAAAAAAGTGCCGATTATTTTGATCGCAGCGTTCGCCGCCTTCGCCCTATCGGCCGGGTTTACGGTGACCGGCGAATTGCTGTCGCCGGCCAGCTATTCATATGCGTATCCGTCGGCGGCCTATGTCGCTGCACCACCGCTGGTGCCGGCTGCGTCGATGGCACGTGCCGCGCCAATTGTCGCGCCCCCGCCGATGGCCGCGGCGCCCGTTGCCGCTGCTGTCGCGAGTTCGGCCGATCAAATTGCCGCGCAGTTGCGTCAGCTTGGCGAGGCAGGTCGCCGCATCAATGTGGCAGGCACGGCGCGCAATGTCGGCACCACATTTGCCGCGATTTCATTGGCCCGGGCGCTCGGCATCGACCGGAATGTCGTTCTGGTCGATCTGGCATTCAACGCGCCCAATCTGTCGGTATTGTCGAGCGACCCACAGGCGCCCGGTGTCGCCGAGCTGTTGCGCGGTCAGGCGTCGTTCGGCGACATCATCACGCGCGACCAATTCTCCCGCGTTCATTTGATCGCGACCGGCAATGTGGCCGGCGAGGGTATCGCTTTGTCGGCATCGCCGATGCTGCCGAGCGCCGTCGAAGCGCTGCTTCAAAGCTACGACTATGTCGTGATCGACATGGGCGCGGCGGGCGAATCTGTTCCGCAGAATTATGCGGCACTCGCGCCGCGCGCGGTTCTAGTGAGCGACGATGGCTCGAGCCCGTCGACCCGCGCGATGCGCGACCGGCTGGCGGCGGCAGGATTTGTCGATGTGATGGTGCTGCGCGGCGGCGCTCACGCCGCCGCCGCGGCTTAGAGACGAGAGCGCAGCCGGCGCGCCGTATTCACCAGCGACCAGAGTGTCGGGTTCTGCTTGATCGCACGTTTGGTGATCGCGCCGAGGCGCGCGGCGGCTGCAAACAGCCGGCCGGCCGGTGACAACCCGATGAAGCAGTCGAACAGCGGATCGAGATTGTTGCAGATCAATTCCTTGTAGCGCGCTTCGCCAACGCCGA
>JAFAQJ010000217.1 GCA_019246455.1 Pseudolabrys sp. | reverse complement strand
GCTCCATCATCGCCCCGGCGTGCAGCGCGACGATCAGCCGTTCTTGCGGCAGTTCTTTCATTAGCTGGTAGAAACCCTGACCTTCCTCGGGACCAAGCAAGGAGTCCGCGGGTAGCTGCACATCTTCGAAAAACAATTCGGAGGTATCGGCGGAATCCATGCCGAGTTTCTTGAGCTTGCGGCCGCGGCGGAAACCTTTGGCGTCGTCGGTCTCGACGACCATCAGCGAAACACCTTTGGCCCCTTCCTTCGGGTCGGTCTTGGCGACAACGATAACGAGATTGGCGTGCTGGCCGTTGGTAATGAAGGTCTTGGAGCCGTTGAGCAGATAGCCGTTGCCTGATTTCTTGGCGGTCGTTTTGACGCCTTGTAGATCGGAGCCGGTGCCCGGCTCGGTCATGGCAATCGCGCCGACCAGCTCGCCGGTCGCGAGCTTCGGCAGCCACTTCTTCTTCTGTTCCTCGGTGCCGTAATGAAGGATGTAGGGTGCGACGATGCCGGAATGCAGCGGCGCGCCGAAGGTGTCGAAGCCCGCATAGCTGTATTCACGATTGATCACCGCCTCATGCGCGAACGTGCCGCCGGCGCCGCCATACTCTTCCGGCATTGCCGCGCACAGCAGACCTGCCGCGCCGGATTTGTCCCAGACCTCGCGAGGGTAGAGATGATCCTCGTGCCATTTATCGATGTGCGGGACGAACTCATCGGCCATAAAACGCCGTGCCTGATCCTCGAGCAGGACCAGGTCCTCGGTCATCCAAGGCGGCCGCGGTAGATTGAGGGCTTGCACCGGCGATTCTCCCCGGCGCACCTTAGCCCCGCCGTATGACGGGGAATAGGACTTCGGGCTGTCGCCTTAAGCCCGCTTGCGTTCTTGGGTTTTTGCCCGGGAGAAGCGCTCCAGCAGCTCGGTCACGCCGCCGAGCGGCGCGGGCTTGCTGAAGTAATAGCCTTCCACCTGGAGCAGCCTTTCAGTTGCAGATGCTGCTCGGTCTCGAGGCGCACACCTGAAGGTCAGAATGCTTCGTCAGGCAATTCCATCAGGCTCGCGGCGCCGGACTGGATGCGGGCGAGATGGGCCGCCGTTTCGGGCAACATGCGTTCCATGAAGAAGCGTGCGGTCACGAGCTTGGCGTTGTAAGCGGCAGCGCCGTTGCCGCTTTTCGCTTTCGCCGCCTCGGCGATCCGACACCACATGTAACCAAGCGCAACCAGACCGAAGAGGTGCATGTAATCGTATGAGCCTGCCCCCGCATTGTCGGGCTTGGCCATCGCATTCTGCATGAACCACATCGAGGCCTGCTGGAGATGGCCGAGTGACACGCCGAGCGGTGTGACGAAGGGCTTCATCGCCTCATCGGCGCTGTTATCCTTGATGTAAGCCCCGACCTCGTTGAAGAACGCCATCAACGCGCGACCGCCATCGCGGCCGATCTTGCGCCCGACTAGATCGAGCGCCTGGATCCCGTTGGCGCCTTCGTAGATCTGCGCGATGCGGGCGTCGCGCACGAATTGCTCCATGCCGTGCTCGGCGATGTAGCCGTGGCCACCAAATATCTGCTGCGCCAGCACCGCATTGGCAAAACCCTGATCGGTCAGTACGCCCTTGATCACCGGGGTGAGCAGGCCCATGTGATCGTCGGCGCTTTGGCGTTCTTTCTCGTCCTCCGAGCGATGCGCGACGTCGCTTTTGAGCGCGGTCCACATCACCAGCGCGCGTGCCGCCTCATTGAAGGCGCGCATCGTCATCAGATTGCGGCGCACGTCGGGATGCACGATGATCGGATCGGCCGGCTTGTCCTTATATTTGACGCCAGAGATCGACCGGCCCTGCAGACGCTCTTTCGCGTAGATCGCCGCGTTCTGATAGGCGACTTCCGACAGCGCGAGACCCTGCACGCCGACGCCGAGCCTCGCTTCGTTCATCATCACGAACATCGCGTTGAGCCCGCGGTTCTCCTCGCCGATCAACCAACCGGTCGCGTTGTCGTAATTCATCACGCAGGTCGAATTGCCGTGGATGCCCATCTTGTGCTCGAGCGAGCCGCATGAAACGCCATTCTCGTTGCCGAGCGAGCCGTCATCCTTGACCATGACCTTCGGCACGACGAACAACGAGATGCCCTTGCTGCCGGCCGGGGCGCCTTCGATACGCGCCAGCACAAGATGAATGATGTTATCGGCGAGGTCGTGTTCGCCCGCCGAGATGAAAATCTTGGTTCCCGAAATCTGGTAGCTGCCATCTGCCTGCTTGACCGCCTTGGTGCGCAGCAGGCCGAGGTCCGTGCCGCAATGCGGCTCGGTGAGGTTCATGGTGCCGGTCCATTCACCGGCCACCATCTTCGGCAGATACTTCTTCTTGAGCTCTGGCGACGCATGAGCGAGGAGCGCCGCGATCGCCCCCTGCGTCAGCCCCGGATACATCGAGAAGGCCATGTTGGCCGACGAGAAAAACTCGTTGACGATTTCGGTGAGTGTGGCCGGCAGGCCTTGGCCGCCAAATTCGGCCGGCGCCGAAATCCCGATCCAGCCGCCGTCACGAACCTGCTGAAAAGCGTCCTTGAACCCGTTCGGCGTCGTCACGCTGCCGTCGACATTGTGCTTGCAGCCTTCGAGGTCGCCTACCCGATTGAGCGGGGTCAGCGTCTCCTCGGCGAGCTTGGCAGCTTCGCGCAATACGGCCTCGACCACGTCCGGGGAGGCATCGGCGAAGCCGGGTAGATTGCCGTAGCGGTCGAGATAGAAGACGTCGTTGAGCAGAAACAGAGCGTCGTCGACCGGCGCGCGATAAGTCGGCATAGCGAATGTCCCCAATCCCCCGCCCTTACCCGGCGGTAGCCTAAGATTATGGCGGCGCGCCTTTTATTGGCGCCTTAAGCAGCAAATGCACACAGGGACCCGCCGTTTCGGCCGATTTTGGCTAAATCTGCTGCGAAACCCGGCACTTCGCCAGACTCCTTAACGGCTTCTTTACCATAGAGGTTAAAAAGTCGGTGCCGAGACGGCGGACCGGCGGGACCGCCGCACATTTCCTGAAGTGTCTGGCGCTTTCTCCCTGAAAGCAGGCGGCATGAAACTCGGCGTACCGTGGAGCGTAAAAGGCATCCGGCCTGAGGCTCGCGAGACGGCTAAAGAAGCCGCTCGGCGCGCGGGCATGCCCCTATCCGAATGGCTCAACACAGCGATCATCAATTCCGCTTCCGAGGAAGGCATCGATCCTGCGGACTTCGAGCTCGGTGGCAACACCGAAGTCGCCGCGATGAACGCTCGGCTCGATGATCTCACCCGCAAGATCGATCGCCTCGCTACCGCGCGCAGCGGACCGGAAGCATACGCGCCGCCGCATGTCCGCGCGCCGGCGATGCCGTCCTACATCCCGCCCGCACCGCAGATGCACCTGGTACGCGCCGCCAGTCCGTTCAGCGCTGCCGCCGCCGAAATCGCCGCCCGCCAGCGCGCGTTGAACGGCCAGCCGCCGCTTGCCGCTGCCCATGCGCAGTCCGCGCCGGTCGTGCCCCCGTTGATCGTGACACAGGCCGCACCGGCGATGGTGCCGCAACTTGCGCCGGCACCGGCACAGGATCTGTCCGGTCTCGAAGACCAGCTCCGGCGCATCACCGATCAGATTGAGACCCTGCGTCGTCCCGGTGTCGAGGAGGCGATCAACGCGCTACGCGGCGAGCTCGCAGAGATCGGCCACGCGCTCAATGATGCAATGCCGCGTCAGGCGCTCGACACGATCGAGCAGCAGGTCCAGGATTTAACGCAGCGCGTGGCGGAAGGCCGTGACGCCGGCATCGATCGCGGCGCCATCGCCAATATCGAGCATGGTCTCACCGAAGTGCGGGAGGCGCTGGCCCATCTGCAGCCGGCAGAGAGTCTCGTCGGCTTCAACGACGCGATCGCGATCCTCGCCGACAAGATGGACCTGATCGTGGCGCAGAAAGATCCCGCCACGTTGCAACAGCTCGAAAGCGCTATCACCACCTTGCGCGGCGTTTCAGCCCATATCGCCTCGAATGAAACCGTGCGCCAGTTGTCGGATGATGTCGCGCTGCTCGCCGAAAAAGTCGACCGCATCGCCAATGCCAGCGCTGCGGGCGAAGCGCTCAACAGCCTCGAACAGCGCATCAGCGCTCTGGCCGATGCGCTCGCCGCGCGCAGTCAAAATGGCAATCATGTGCCACCTGGGCTCGAAGCGCTGGTGAATTCTCTATCGAGCAAAATCGAGCAGCTCCAGATGTCACGCGGCGATGGCATCGCTGCCAATCATCTCGAAGACCGTATCGTCAAGCTGGTCGAGCGACTCGATGCTTCGGATAACCGACTTTCGCACCTCGAAGCGATCGAGCGCGGCCTAGCCGATCTCCTGATCTACATCGAGGAAATGCGTTCGCAGAAATCGCAAGGCGGTCCGCGCGACGGCGACGTATATCGGCAGGACGTGGCGCGCGCACAAGACGCGCTCGACAAGCTCACCGGAACGATGGGCCACATCGTCGATCGCCTAGCCGCAATCGAACAAGGCGTGCTGGGCCGCCACGATACGCCGCTCGAACTCACCGAACCCGTCGAGATCGGTGTCGGCAAGAAGATCGCGGCCCGCGCTGTGCCGATGCCGGCACTTCTGCCAGAATCGCCAATCGTGCCCCTGGTCGTTCAAGCGCCCCCGCCGCCCCAACCTCCAGCGCCCGCCGCCCGTGCACCTGTTGCGCCACCGCCGCCCGCTGCGGCTCCCGCCGAGACACCGAAACGCGGCCCGCTGCCGGCCAAAGGCCGCGCGGTGCTCAATCCAGGACTACCGCCGGACCTGCCGCTCGAGCCGGGCTCGGGTCATCCGGCGCGCGGTAATCTCGCGGCGCGCATCGCCGCATCTGAAGCCGCGCTCGGCCCGGCCGCACCCCCGGCGGAAGAACCGCAGGGCAAATCCGGATTCCTAGCCGCCGCCCGCCGCGCCGCCCAGGCTGCGCTCAAGCAGCCGGCCAAACCCGTTGCACCGCCACCACAAGCGACGCCACGCTCCGAATTGTGGAGCGACATCGAGGGCGGTAACGCCCCCTCGCTCTGCGAGAAACTGACGAAGCGCATCAAATCGCTGTTCATTGCCGCGAGCGTCATCGCCATCGTGGTCGGCGGCGTGCAAATCGCCGCTGATCAGTTCGGCCTGTGGCCTTCGACCGAAGCCCGTAACGATCTCGGTCTCAACGGCGACATCAATGTCGCGCGCCGGGCGACGGAAAAGTCTCCGACCAATCCCGTCGCGGCGGCGCCGGAAATCGTACCGAGTGTAGCGCCCTCGGCCCCGCCAGCGCTGACGGCGAATTCTCCTGCGACAGTACCGGTGATCGATCCGCAGATCCCGACAACGGCCCTGAATTCTGTGCCGGCACTCACCGGCGGCGCGTCGCTCAACAACGACATCACCGGATCGATCTCGAAACCGGCCATCCGCCCGGTTTCGCCAGCCGCTCCCGATATCAAACTGCCTATCGCGATCGGCGGCGCAGCGTTGCGGACCGCGGCAGCGCAAGGCGATCCCGCTGCCGCCTACGAGATTGCCGTACGGTTTGCCGAAGGACGCGGCATTTCTTCCAACGCCGAGGAAGCGGCACGCTGGTTCGACAAGGCGGCGCGTGGCGGGCTTGCTCCGGCGCAATTCCGGCTTGGCAGCCTTTATGAAAAAGGCTCAGGCGTGAAAAAGGATTTGGGTCAGGCCCGCAAGCTCTATGCCGCCGCCGCCGCACAAGGCAACGCCAAGGCGATGCACAACCTCGCCGTGCTCTACGCCGAAGGCATCGATGGCAAGCCCGACTATGCCCAGGCCGTCGGTTGGTTCCAGAAAGCGGCGAACCTTGGGGTTTCCGACAGCCAATACAACCTTGGCATCCTGTGTGCGCGCGGGCTGGGCACCGAGAAGAACCTGGCCGACTCCTACAAGTGGTTTGCGCTAGCCGCCGAACGGGGCGATCGCGAGGCCGGCAAGAAGCGTGATGAAATCGCGCTTCGCCTCGAAGCCAAAGGTCTTGCTGCCGCCCAGCTGGCGGTGAAAGCCTGGGTCGCAGAGACACAACCCGACGCCGCGACGACCGTGCCGGTGCCCGAAGGCGGCTGGGACCATGCTTCATCCGACAACCCGCCGCCGGCCAGGCCGAAGCGGATCGGCGCCTATGAGATTGGAAAGCGCTAGCGCGATCGACGATCGCGCAAAGCGATAGATTCGAACGCGCGACGCGGTAATATCGCGCTCGATTTTTCGCGGCCCTTTTGCCGGATCGCTCCGCTTGCAAGTCTACCTCCCGATCGCCGACCTGCCGGTCAACATCTTCCTCATTCTCGGGATGGGACTGGCGGTCGGCTTCATTTCAGGCATGTTCGGGATCGGCGGCGGCTTCCTGATGACGCCGCTGCTTATTTTCATCGGCATCAGCCCGGCCGTCGCGGTGGCAAGCGTCGCCAGCCACATCGCCGCCTCGTCATTCTCCGGCGCGATCTCGTACTGGCGAAACCGCGCCGTCGACATCGCGCTCGGTCTGATGCTGCTCGGCGGCGGCATCGTCGGCACCGCGACCGGCGTATGGCTCTTTACGACGCTGCGCTCGCTCGATCAGCTCGATCTCACCATCGGCCTTTCGTATGTGACACTCCTGTCCATCGTCGGCGGATTGATGGTGTATGAAGGCGTGCGTGGCATATTGCGCGCGCGCAAGGGCATGTCGCCGATCGTCCGGCGGCCCGGCAGCCACAACTGGATTCTCGGGCTGCCGCTCAAGATGCGGTTCCGACGCTCAAAGATTTACGTTTCGACGATTCCGGTATGGGCTATCGGCTTCATTATCGGTTTTGTCGGGGCCATCATGGGTATCGGCGGCGGCTTTTTGCTGGTGCCGATGCTGATTTATTTCCTGCGCGTGCCGACCTCGACGGTAATCGGCACCTCGATGGTGCTGACCCTCGTCACGATGGCGTCGGCCACCTTGATGCACGCCGCTACCAATCATCTCGTCGACGCGGTGCTCGCGTTCATCCTGATGGTGGGCGGCGTGATCGGCGCGCAATTCGGCGCGCGCACCGGCCAGCGCATGCGCAGTGAGCGGCTGCGGCTGCTACTCGGAGTGCTGGTGCTCGCCGTGGGTTTGCGCTTTGCCTATGAACTCGTCGTTACGCCTGATCAATTGTTCTCGATCCGCGTCGTGGAGAGCGCGCCATGAAACGGCTCCGTCTTCTCACCTTCGCCCTCGTCTCGCTTGCCGGCACAATGCCCGCGGCGGCCGAGCACCTCGTGGTGTCGCTGTCGAATCATCGGGTCGCCATCAACTCGAACTTCATCGGCGAGGAATTGGTGCTGTTCGGTACCATCGAGCCCGATCCGAATTCGTCGCTGCGATCCGCCAATTATGACGTCGTGGTCACGGTGATCGGTCCGGTCAAGACCTTCCGTACGCGACGCAAGGCACAGGTCGCCGGCATCTGGGTCAATGTCGACTCTCGCGAATTCCTCAAGGTGCCCTCCTATCTCGCCACATTGTCGAACCGCCCGGTTTCTGACATCGCCAAACCGGAGGCGCTGCGTCGCTTGCAGATCGGACTCGACAACATGATTCTGACGCAGCGCGTCGGCGGCGATTTCGCCGACACCGTCCATGACGATCCGTTCCGTGCCGCGTTTGTCAACCTCGAACAGCAATCGGGATTCTATAGCGAACGCTCGACCGGCGTAACGTTCCTGACGTCGAGCGTATTTCGCGCCAACATTTCGGTGCCGGCAAATGCCTCGATCGGCAATTACGCCGTCGAAGTGAAGCTGTTCACCAATGGCACGGTGCTCGCGGCCACCACGTCGGCGTTCGAGATCATCAAGGCGGGTTTCGAGCAGTACGTCGCGAATGCCGCGTTGAATCAGAGTCTGCTGTACGGGCTCGCCACCACGATGCTGGCACTGCTGACCGGCTGGTTCGCCAGCGTGGTGTTCCGAAGGGACTAGTGAGCCAGTTCAATCGGGCCGGCAATGGCGCGCGGCAAAGGCATAAAGCCTGCCGTCGCCCAGCATGTGCGCGGTGAAATCGAGCGTGCCGAACACGTCCGCAAACGCCGCATCGCGCACATTGAGGCCGCCGGCATAGACGCCGAATGCCGGCATCACCATGCGCGTCGCGTCGGCCGCAAAGCAGCGGCGGCTCACCGCACGACCGCGGTGCGAGACGCGCGCCACCGGATGCAGATGGCCGGCGATCTCGCCGTTCTCGCCCTGCGGAATATGACGAAAAATCAATGAGCCGATCACCAACGCGCCGCCGAAATCGCCGCCAATATTCTTTGCCGGTTCCGGATCGTGGTTACCAGTGATCCAGATCCAGTCCCGGCCAGCTTGCAGCGCGCGCAACTGCGTGCGATCGGCGTCACCAAGGCGATCCGGCCCGCCGCCGTCGTGGAAGCTGTCGCCGAGCGCGATTACCGCGCGCGGCGCATAACGCATGATGAGGCGCCCGAGCCGGGCCAAAGTCGCCGCGGTGTCGTAAGGCGGCAGCAGGACGCCACGCTGCGCAAAGCTCGAGCCTTTCTCGAAATGGAGATCCGCGACCGCCAGCAGCCGCTCCTGCGGCCAATAGACCGCACCGTCGCAATCGCCAATCAACGACGTTCCTGCGATCAAAATCCCTTCGAAATATGGGGCCGCCGCCGCGTCCGTCACTGCATCGCTTCCTTGATCAGATCGTCAGCTGCTTCACGCAGCAATTCGTCCGACGCCTCTCCATAGACCGTCTCGCGCCCGATCTCCAACAGCACCGGAACCGACAGTGGAGAAACATGGTCGAGGGCTTTATGAACGATTCGGCCTTTGATGCGCGAGAGCATTTCACCGAGCCGCTTGATGTCGAGGAGCCCGGTCGCGGCATCGGCCCGTGCCGCGCGCAGCAAGAGGTGATCGGGCTGATGCTTGCGCAGCACATCATAGACGAGGTCGGTCGAGATGGTGAGCTGGCGGCGGGTCTTCTCCTCGCCAGGATACCGGCGCTCGATCAGGCCGGCGATGATGGCGTTGGTCCGGAACGTGCGCTTCATCAGTGCGCTTTCGGCGAGCCATTCCTCGAGATCGTCGCCCAACATGTCCTCGTTGAAGAGATCGCCCAACGATAAAAGGCCCTTTTGCAGACGCACCTGCATGTCGCCGACACCCCATACGGCCAGCGCATATTCATTGGCGACGAAGCCAAGCGGTTTCATTCCAGCGCGTTCGAGCCGGCGCGTCAGCAACATGCCAAGCGTCTGGTGCGCAAGCCGGCCCTCGAATGGATAGCAGATGAGATAATGCTTGGCGGCACGGGGAAACGTTTCGATCAGCAAATCGCCAGCCGGCGGAATGAGCGAGCGCCATTCCTGAATCTCCAGCCATTCGCGTACCTGGTCAGGCAGCGCGCGCCACGCCTTGGAATCGGCAAGGATCGCACGCACTCGCGCCGCCAGATAGGTCGATAGCGGAAACTTGCCACCTTCATAGGCCGGCACTTTCGGATCGGTCGCGGTGGAGCGCGACACGTAAACTTCGTTCTCGACGATCGTCTCGTATTTCAGGATTTGGCCGGCGAACACGAAGGTGTCGCCGGGCGTGAGCATCTCGATGAAATATTCCTCGACCTCACCCAGCACGCGCCCGCCGCGCGGCACTTGCTGCCCGGTGCGCTTCGAGCGGACCAGCCGGACTTTGAGCATGTCGGCCTCGACGATGGTGCCGACATTGAGTCGGTAGCGCTGGGCAACACGCGGATGGGTGATGCGCCAGCGGCCGTCCTTGCCCTGTTTGATCTTGGCGAAGCGCTCGTAGGCCTTGAGCGCGTAGCCACCTGTCGCGACGAAATCAACCGCGGCGTCGAAGTCGGCGCGCGTCAGATCGGCATAAGGCGCGGCGGCACGGACTTCGGCGTAAAGCTCGTCGCACAGGAATGGCTCGCCGCAGGCGCGACCAAGGATGTGCTGCGCCAGCACGTCGAGCGCGCCGGTTCGCAGCGGCGGCGTGTCCTGCGCGTTATCGGCGATCGCTTCGAGCGCCGCTTCGCATTCCAGCACCTCGAAGCGATTGGACGGCACCAGCACGGCCCTCGATGGTTCATCCAATCGGTGATTGGCGCGGCCAATGCGTTGCATCAAGCGCGATGACCCTTTCGGCGCGCCGACATTGATGACGAGATCGACGTCGCCCCAGTCGACACCAAGGTCAAGCGAGGACGTGCACACTACCGCGCGCAGTTTGCCCGCGGCCATCGCGTCCTCGACCTTGCGGCGCTGCGCGACAGCGAGCGAACCGTGATGCAGCGCGATCGAAAGATTGTCGTCGTTGATGCGCCACATCTCCTGAAACAGAAATTCGGCCTGGCTGCGCGTGTTGACGAAGATCAGCGTTGTCTTGTGGCCCCTCACGAGATCGTAGATTTCGTGAAGCGCGTGCCGCGCCGAGTGCCCGGCCCACGGCAGAAGGGCCTGCGTGTCGAGCATGGCTACATCGGGTCGTGCGCCGCCCTCGGCGACGACCATGTCGGCCATCGCGATGCCCGACAGTGGTTGTGGCACCAGGAAACAGCGCAAATCGTCAGGCTCAGCCACGGTCGCGGAAAGACCTACGGTCGTGATTTGCGGAGCAAGCGCAAACAGCCGTGCCAGATCGAGCGACAGCAAGTCACCACGCTTCGACGTCACCAGGGAATGCAGCTCATCGAGTACGACGCGCCTGAGTGTGCCGAACAGGAACGGCGCGTCAGCCGACGCGAGAAGTAGCGCAAGCTGCTCAGGGGTCGTCAACAGAATATCCGGCGGGTCGCGGCGCTGGCGCTGGCGTTTCGAGGCTGGCGTGTCGCCGGTGCGCGTTTCGAGCCGCACCGGCAGGCCCATCTCGCGCACCGGCGCTTCCAGGTTGCGCGCGATATCGACAGCGAGCGCCTTGAGCGGCGAGATGTAGAGCGTATGCAGTCCTTGCGAGCGGGTCACCGCGCGGCCGGTCGATTGCAGCTTTCGCGATGGAGCGCCGCGTTGCGCGATTTCGACCAATGTTGGCAAAAAACCCGCCAGCGTCTTGCCGGCGCCGGTCGGGGCGATCAGCAGGGCGGACTTTCCCGCCTCGGCCTTCGCGAGCAATTCGAGCTGGTGCACGCGCGGCCGCCAGCCGCGCTGCGCGAACCATCGCGCAAATTGTTCGGGCAGTATGTCTCTGGAGTGCTCGACCAGCGTCACGATCACCCTTTCCGCACCACGACGACGAGCCCGGGCACCGGCTCGCCTTTTTCGTTCCGCGTCGCGGCAGGATTGAGGCTGACGAGATCGAGTTTTGCGTCGCGCAGCGCATCGCGCACATGCGGCTCGCCGTGGGCGTAGCGCAGAGTGTCGCGCAAGATGGCGCCGTTGCCCTCGTGGGTCTCGGTGGTGAACGCGAACAGTCCGCCCGGCGCTAGCACAGCTGCGACGAGCGTGAATGTCGGCTCGAGATAAGGCAGGTAAACAAAAACGTCACCAGACAACACCAGCTGATAGTTCGCGCTGCCCTCGCCACGCAGGAATTCACCGATGTCGGCTTCATCGAGACGATCATAGAGATCCTTTGTGCGCGCCTTTTCGATCATGCCGGCCGATAGATCGACGCCGACCAACCAATCGCAGAACGGCCGGAACGCCGTGCCGGTGAGCCCGGTGCCACAACCTAGATCAAGCACCGAGCCGAACTTCATGCGCACGCCCGTCGCCTTCACTGCATCGAGCAACAACTGCGGCGCGCGATAGGACAGGCCCTCGACCAGCGCGCGGTCGAAATCGCCCGCGTATTGGTCGAACACGGCGCGCACGTAGGCCGGCGGCATGACCGGAGCCGCCGCTTCGAACCGCGCCAGTTGTAGCGCGGCGCCGAGCCGGTCGGCGGGATCAGCGGCGCGCGCCTGCTCGAAGGCGTCGACGGCGCCCATGGCATCGCCCCGCGCCGCCCGCACCTCGCCGAGCGCAAACCACGCCGCGGCGTAACCCGGTACAAGTTCCAGCGCCTGCCTGAGCAGATCGACAGCGGCTTCGAGATTACCCTTCTCCTGCGCGGCGCGCGCCCATTCGTAGCGACGGTCCGCAATCAGGTCGCCGGACGACAAGGATACGGGCGCAATCGGCCGCAACGCAGTGGCTCCATCTCGCATGATGCAGTTTACGACATATCTAATGACGATGCGGCCTGAAGACATCCTGTGTCCGACGCCGTCCGGCCTGTGCTCGAAGACGGACGGGTTTCATATTGATCCGACGCGGCCGGTCGCCAAGGCACTGATCACGCACGGCCACTCGGATCATGCGCGCGCCGGGCACGGCGCCGTGCTAGCGACGCAGGAAACGCTCGACATCATGCGGCTGCGTTATGGCGGCGATTTCGCCAAGGCGACGCAAGCCGTGCCGTATGGCGAGCGCATCAAAATCGGCAGCAGCACCGTAAGCTTTCATCCTGCCGGCCATGTGCTCGGCTCGGCGCAAATTCGGGTCGAGTGCAAAGGCCAATGCATCGTCGCCTCTGGCGACTACAAGGACCTGCGCGATCCGACCTGCCCAGCATTCGAACTGGTCAAATGCAACGTCTTCATCACCGAAGCGACGTTCGGCCTGCCGGTGTTTCATCACGGCAATCCGCAGGGCGAGATCGCCAAACTGTTGCGCTCGGTTAAGCTGTTTCCGGAACGCGCGCATCTCGTCGGCGCCTATTCGCTTGGCAAGGCGCAACGCGTGATCGCTATGCTGCGCGAGGCCGGCTACGACAAGGCGATCTATCTGCACGGCGCCATGGAAAAAATCACACGCTACTACGAAGAATGCGGCATCGCGCTCGGTCCGCTCGATCTGGTGCGCGGTGCGAAGAAGGCGGAGCTGGCCGGCACCATCACGCTCTGCCCGCCTTCCGCCAACAAGGACTTATGGACGCGTCGCTTCCCAGAGCCTCTCGCCGCGTTCGCGTCGGGCTGGATGCGGGTGCGCGCCCGCGCGCGGCAAAGCTTGATCGAGCTACCGCTGGTGATTTCAGACCACGCCGACTGGAACGGCCTGACCAAAACCATCCGGGCGACCGGCGCGTCCGAGGTGTGGGTGACGCACGGCCAGGAGGATGCGCTGGTGCACTGGTGCCAAACGCAAGGGCTCAAAGCGCGGCCACTCGACATTGTCGGCTACGGCGACGAAGACGAATCCGGCGAGGCCAATCCCGCATGAACGAGTTCGCGCAATTGCTCGACCGTCTCTCTTACGAGCCCGCGCGCAATAACAAATTGCGGCTGATCGCGGACTATTTACGCACGACGCCCGACCCCGAGCGCGGCTTCGCACTGGCGGCGCTGACCGGCGCACTGAGCTTCAAATATGCCAAAGCCGGCGTGATCCGCACGCTGATCGCCGAGCGTACCGATCCGGTGTTGTTCGCGCTGTCCTATGACTATGTCGGCGATTTGTCGGAGACGGTAGCGCTGATGTGGCCGGCCGATCCGAACGCCCGTCCCAATTGCGCGCCGCCGCTGTCCGAGGTGATCGAAAAGCTTTCGACGCTCGGCAAGACGCAATTGCCAGCGCAGATCGCGCGCTGGCTTGATGCGCTCGACGAAACCGCACGCTGGGCGCTGCTCAAGCTCGTCACCGGCGGGCTGCGCATCGGCGTATCGGCACGGCTCGCCAAAACAGCGGCGGCATCTCTGGCGGACAAAGAGGTCAACGAACTGGAGAATCTATGGCCCAGCCTGAGGCCGCCCTATCTCGACCTATTCGCCTGGCTCGAGGGCGGCGAAAAACCGCAAGCGCGCATCGGTGCGAGCTTCTCGCCGCCGATGCTATCGCACGCCATTGAAGAGCCCGACCTTGCGGCGCTCGACCCGAACGATTTCGTCGCGGAATGGAAATGGGATGGCGTACGGGTGCAGGCCATCACCGCCGAGCACGATGACGGGATCGAGACGCGGCTGTATTCGCGCACCGGCGAAGATATCTCGAAAAGCTTCCCCGATTTGTTGGAGGCGCTAAAATTGCCGGCCGCGATCGATGGCGAATTGCTGATCCTGCGCGACAATCGCGTGCAGACCTTCAACGTCCTGCAACAGCGACTTAACCGTAAAACCGTGAACGCCAAGCTGCTCGCGGAATTTCCCGCGCATCTGCGCGCCTACGATCTCCTTGCCGAAGATGGCGAGGACTTGCGCGAACTGCCGTTCGCCGAGCGCCGCAAGCGCCTGGAAAAATTCGTGCAGCGTCTCCGCAGTGACCGCGTCGACACCTCTCCGATCGTGAAATTCGAAACCTGGCCGCAATTGATCGCGGCACGCGCGAATCCCGTCGAAGCCGGCGCCGGCGAAGATGCGCCCGCGGTCGAAGGCGTGATGCTCAAGCACCGTGACGCGCCTTACATACCGGGGCGGCCAAAAGGCCTGTGGTGGAAATGGAAGCGCGACCCGATGAACGTCGACGCCGTGCTGATGTACGCCCAGCGCGGCCACGGCAAGCGCTCGTCGTTCTATTCGGATTACACCTTCGGCGTCTGGACCCACGGCGATGACGGCGACGTGCTGGTGCCGGTCGGCAAGGCTTATTTCGGCTTCACCGACGAGGAGTTGAAGGAGATCGACCGCTTCGTCCGCCGCAACACCGTCGACCGGTTTGGTCCGGTGCGCGAAGTGACCCATACCGCCGACACGGGGCTGGTCATGGAAGTCGCCTTCGAGGGGTTGCAGCGCTCGACCCGGCACAAATCGGGGATCGCCATGCGATTTCCCCGCATCAGCCGGCTACGCTGGGACAAGCCGCCGCGGGAGGCTGACCGGCTCGAAACACTGGAACAGATGCTCTCGCGCGCCGAGCACGGCCGCGCCCCGGCGGCACCTGTGCGTAAACGAAAAACGCCGCAATCGGCTGTGCTAAGATTGGCACACGAGGGAGACCATGATGCCTGACGATCGCACCATCACGTCCGACGAAAAAATGACGCGCCTGATCGGCGGCACGCCGCTGGCCGTCCTCGGTCGACTCATTCTCGTGTCCATTTTAGTTGGTGTCATTCTATCGGCGCTCGGGCTCGATCCCTGGAACATCATCGAGAGCGTGCGCGAATTGTTCATCCGGCTGTGGAACATGGGCTTCGATGCCGTGCGCTATCTGTGGCGCTATTTCCTGCTCGGCGCCGTGCTGGTCGTCCCGATCTGGCTCGTGATGCGGCTCGTCAAGGCGCCGCGTGCTCGCTAACTCGGCCAGCTTTCCGCGGTGATCGCCGCGGCGTCGCTGCCGACCATCGACGCGAGCGATGAGCGATGGCCGCGTTGCAGCGCGGCAGCGAGGTCAGCCTTGATCTCCGAAACAAGGCCGATGCCTTTGAACACCAGCCCGGTATAGAGCTGGATCAACGTCGCACCCGCTTTGATCTTGGCGATCGCGGTTGCGCCCGAGTCGACGCCGCCGACGCCGATCAGCGGAAAGGCATTTTCGGCGCGCACAAAAGTCTCCGCGAGCATCCGCGTCGACAGCTTGAACAGCGGTTTTCCCGAGAGGCCGCCCGCTTCTTTCGCCTTGTCGCGCGCGCGCAGCGACTGCGGTCGCGAGATCGTCGTGTTGCCAACGATCATGCCGTCGACGCGATGCTTGCGCGCTATGCCGACCGCGTCGTCAAGATCAGCCAGCGTCAAGTCGGGCGCAATCTTCAGCAGAACCGGAACATGGTGGCGATTGCGCTCGCGCGCTTCGAGCACTCGTGACAACAATTCATCGAGCGCCTTAGCCGATTGCAGATCGCGCAGCCCCGGTGTGTTCGGCGAGGACACGTTGACCGTGAAATAACTCGCAACCGCGCCGAACGATTGGATCAGGTGTGCGTAATCGGCGATGCGGTCGGGGGAACCCTTGTTGGCGCCGACATTGACGCCGACGATGCCGCCGTGCCCACCGCACGCTTCGAGCCGCGCCAGTGCCGCCGCCTCGCCTTCATTGTTAAAGCCGAGCCGGTTGATGACGCCCTCGTCGGCGTCGAGCCTGAAAAGCCGCGGCCGTGAATTGCCGCTCTGCGGACGCGGCGTGATGGTGCCGACCTCGACGAAGCCGAATCCGAGGCGCAAGAGCGCGTCGGGAACTTCGGCGTTCTTGTCGAAGCCGGCGGCAATGCCCAGCGGGTTAGGAAATTTCAGTCCGAAAGCCGACACAGCAACGGTAGTGGGGTCCGCCGCCGCGCGCGGCACCGGCATCATTTTCAAGGCACGGATCGCCAGCCGGTGCGCGTCTTCAGCATCGAGGACGCGCAGGAACGGGCGGGACAACCGGTCGAAAAAGCCGATCACGAGATGATTCCTGAAGGCCGCACCGTATCGGCGGCGGCGGGCGTTGTCCAAGTGGTGATTTTGATGGCACAGCTTGCGGCGGCGCGACGACTCAAGGTAATAATTCCTAGATTTCATCCGAATTAAAAAAGAGGCTGCCGGTGGCCCGTTCCTCCCATCAACTGACACATTCCCAAATCTGGTCGGCGATCGACCGCCTTGCCGCGCGTGCCGGCCTGTCGGCCTCCGGCCTTGCTAAAAAGGCGGGCCTCGATCCGACTACCTTCAACAAGTCGAAGCGCGTGACCCCGGACGGGCGGGAGCGCTGGCCCTCGACCGAGTCGGTCGCGAAATCGCTCGCGGCGACCAACACGAACGTCAACACTTTCGTCAGTCTGATCACCGACGGCGCTAAACAGGCACGTTCCAACGTGCCCCTGATCGGCTTCGCCGAGGCGGGCTCGGGCGGCTATTTCGACGATGGCGGCTTTCCGGTTGGGAAAGGCTGGGATGAAACGGTGCTGCCGCAAGTCACCGACGAGCATGCCTATGCGCTCGAAATTTCCGGCGATTCAATGAAGCCGGTGTACCGCAAGGGCGACGTCATCGTGGTTTCGCCGGCCGCGCTAGTGCACAAGGGCGACCGTGTCGTCGTCAAGACCAAGGATGACGAAGTTCTTGTGAAGGAATTGCGAAAGAAAACCGCAAGAAGTCTCGAGCTGAAGTCCCTCAACTCCGACCACCCCGACCGCACGATCCCGATGAACAATGTGCTCTGGATTGCGCGCATTGTCTGGGCAAGCCAGTAGCGCACGGCGTGCCGCCGGACTACAGTTCTCCGGATTTCTCTTTGGGGGACTGTCATGCATCGCCGTAACGCACTGAAAGCCCTAACCGGGCTTGCGCTCTGCCCTGTCTGCGCGTCCGCTGGATTTGCCGCCGACGCGCCGCACTGGAGCTATGAAGGAGCCGAAGGCCCGAGCCACTGGGGCGACCTCGACGCCGCCAGCAAAGTCTGCGCAGTCGGCTCACAGCAATCGCCGATCGATATTCGCGACCCGGTCCGAGCGCAGTTACCGCCCATTGGATTCACATGGAGCAAGCCCGCCGACACTGTGATCAATAACGGCCACACCATCCAAGCCAATTTTACTGACGGCAATTCGATCACGCTCGGCAAGGACAGCTACAAACTGCTGCAATTCCATTTCCATCGGCCGAGCGAGCACACGATCGACGGCAAGAACTTCCCGATGGAGGTACATTTCGTGCACCAACACGCCTCGGGCGGCCTCGCCGTCGTCGGCGTATTGATGGCAACGGGCAACGCAAATCCAGTGTTCAAGAAAGTCGTCTCGACCATGCCGGCGGCCGCGGGTCAGTCGATTAAAGCCGACGCCGCGATCAACCCGAACGGCATGCTGCCGGCCAACCGCGCCTACTACCGCTACGCCGGATCGCTCACCACGCCACCCTGCGCCGAGACCGTGCAGTGGTTACTGTTGACGACGCCGATCCAGGTGGCGGAAGCCGACGTCGCCGCGTTCGCCAAGCTCTATGCGATGAACGCGCGGCCGGTGCAGAAGGCAAACCGCCGCGACGTGCTGCGCTCAGGCTAGGCGCTCTTATTTTGCGCGTGATCTAGTCCGAAAACCGGTTCCCGCTTTTCGGGATCACGCGCTGCGCGCGAGCGCGCCGTCGATCATGCCGACGGTGTTCTCGACGCCGAACGCCACGACGAACGAGCCGAAACGCGGGCCTTTCTCCTGGCCTAGTAGCACCTGGTAAAGCATGTTGAACCAGTCGAGCGATACGCCCGGCTTGCCATCCTTCGCCTTCTTCTTCTGGTCGAGGAACGGCTCGCGGCGGCCCACTTCGTAGACGACGTCCTGAATTTCCTCGGCAGTTGCGGTAGCCGGCAAGTTCGCGAGCGCGTCGCGCAGATCGTTGAGCGCCTTGCGCTCGGTGTTGTTGGGCTCGCGGAATTTCTTTTCCGGCAACACGAAGTCGCGGAAGTAGTGGATAGCGTATTCGACCTGCGCGTTGAGCTTCGGATGCGTCTGCGGTGTCACGCCGGGTCGATAGCGGCCGATGAAGCCCCACAGGGTTTCGGCATTTTCCGCGTTCGATGACGAAACCAACGTCAGCAGCATCTGGAACGTCAGCGGCATGTCCACCTTCGGCGGCTTGCCGGAATGGATGTGCCAGACCGGATTGGCCAATTGTTGCTGCGGTGTCTGGCGCGGGAAGCCATCGAGGAACTGGAAGTAGTCGTCAACGTTGCGCGGGATCACGTCGAAATAGAGCCGCTTCGCCGCCTTCGGCTCGCGGTACATGAAAAGTGACAGACTTTCCGGCGCGGCGTAGCGCAGCCATTCCTCGATAGTCAGGCCATTGCCCTTGGACTTCGAGATCTTCTGGCCTTTTTCATCGAGGAAAAGCTCGTAATTGAAGCCTTCGGGCGGCGTGCCGCCCAGCGCGCGGCAGATCTCGCCCGACAGCTTCACCGAGTCTATCAGATCTTTACCCGCCATCTCGTAATCGACGCTGAGCGCGAACCAGCGCATCGCCCAGTCTGGCTTCCATTGCAGCTTGCACTGCCCGCCGGTGACCGGAACGGTGAAGCGTTCCTGCGTGCCCGGCTCCTCATAGGTAATGGTGCCGCGCTTGGCGTCGTGCGCCACCACCGGCACTTGCAGCACGATGCCTGTGCGCGGATCGATCGGCAGGAATGGTGAATAGGTCGCGGCGCGCTCTTCGCGCAGCGACGGCAGCATGATCGCCATTACCTTGTCGAAGCGCTCGAGCACCGTGAGCAGCGCCTGGTCAAACTTGCCGGACTTGTAGCAGTCGGTGGACGACATGAATTCGTAGTCGAAACCGAAATGATCGAGGAAGGCGCGGAGCCGCGCGTTGTTGTGCTCGCCGAACGACGGATGTGTGCCG
>JAFAQJ010000310.1 GCA_019246455.1 Pseudolabrys sp. | reverse complement strand
GTGCACACGATTGCCGCGGAAACCGTGGTTGCTTGAATCAATGCTGCGGCTCCGCCGAGGCCTCCAGCAAGACAGACTTTTTTGAGCAATGACATGTTCATCCTCTGAGTCGCCCCTCGTGGGTTCATAAACTTTCAAAAGAGGTTCGTGTTCCGCGCTCTATTCCCCCGGCCCGATGCCGATCTCGGCCAGCGCGCGTTCGCGCAGCCGCACCGCGTCGCGCTCGCCGGTGCGCCACACTTCGAGCAGTCGCATGGCGATCAGTCGGGTCACCGGATCGCTGCGGTCGGTCAGGCGCAGTTGCTTGAGCGCAGCCTCGTAGGCTTGCGCGAGGGGCTGCGCGTCGTCAGGTCCAATATTCTCTGCACGCAATAATGCATAAATGGCCATGACACCGTCCCTCGAATGGTGCCTTCCCACCCGGACGTGCGTGGAACAACGCAAGTTCCCCCTGGGGGGTTCGAGACCGGGAACTCAATTGTGATGTCGCTTTGCATCAGCAGGGGGTCAATCATTCCGGAACCATTTTTTTTCCGGAACGAATGCCCTGGCAGTCAATTCATTTAATTACTCGCCGTGTCTGTTTGTGAGCCGACATAGCGGGGTCCGAATTTTAATTGTGGCGAGTGCGTGCCATGACTATGAGCGACGAGTATCGCGCGCAATCGGCGCGCTTCCGGGCGGAAGCGAACCAGGAGCAGGATCCGGTCCGCCGTTCGGATCTCGCTTGGCTGGCGACGAGCTATCTGCGACTCGCGGAACAGGCCGACGCCAACGAGGCCAACAATATCGTTTATGAGACCCGCCAAGACGTCGCCGGGCTCACGCTCCGGCAAGCTTGACGGCGCACGAGGTGCGTCCCGGCCGCCACGCGAACGCGAGCGGATGGCGCGACGACGGGCTGCTATTTGAGCTGGGTCGAGACCGAGTTGAACGAAGTATTGAGCTTAGTGCCGACGCCCTTGACCACGGCGATGATGGCGACCGCGATGCCGGCAGCGATCAAGCCATACTCGATGGCTGTGGCGCCGGACTCGTCACGTAAAAATGCGGCGAGCTTGTTCATTGCGGAAATATCGCTTGGCCGCCTAAAATTTCGGTAAATTCAATGGAAGAAACCAGAGCCCAATCCGGCCCGAAAAGTTCCGCCGGAACAAAGGCTTTGTTGAAGCCGCGCCCACATGGGCGCGCTTTCGCATTTTTGGTCGGTGCCGCGCCAGCTAATGGTGCAGGTAAAACACATTAACGAAGACAACCGCGGTCAGCGCCAGCCCGAGAAAGAACGCGCCGACCACGTAGGTGCCGGTCAGACACACATTCTCGATCTGATGCTCGATGTGATGCTCATCGCTCATGGTCACCTCCCAGCCTGGATGACGGCGATGATACGCCCATTATGAGTCGCGCCAAGCCGCTTGCTGTGCGGCGCAAAAAGGAGCCCGCCGCGCATTGCCGCGCGGCGGGTTCTTACTTCCTTCTACGCTAACGCTACGCGACTAGACGCAACGCACTAATCACAGACACGGATACGACGATAGCGGAAGCCATCGAAGTCGCGCGTCCAGTAGCAGTGGCGATACGCCGGCTGCGGGTATGTCACGACGACATCGCCGGGTCCGGAGTAATAGCTACGGGGAGCCGCCGCCGAAGCGCCGACCGCCGCGCCGAGCGCGAAGCCACCGACGCCGGCGGCAACCGCCGCGCCGTCATTAGCTCGGGCCTGCTGGGCCGGAAGGGCGAAAGTAACAGCCGCGGCCGCCGCGGCAATAAGGGTTGCAGTTCTCAGCATTGTTCGTTCCTCCGTGTTCCCCTTCTGAAAGGGAGCAATGCTGTTTTTGTCGAATGGTTCCGATTTGATGCCCCAATTTGCTAAATCGGAACCGGGAACCTAAGGAGCATAAGGTGACGGTAGCGCGGGGCTTCTTCTTTCTCTGGATGGTGACGGTCGGCATTGGCTGTGGCGCTTTGCTGGCCATCGTTCCGGTAGCCGGGAACTTTATCGTCAGACCATATTTCTGGCCGTTGATCGCTGTCGCTTTATTCGACGGCGCCACGGCGTTGTCCGGCCGCGCCCCGGCGCAAGCGTTGTCGTTACCCGCGCGGGCGGTCGGATTCGTCGCTGCGATGCTGATCATGATCGGCATCGCGATCGCGACCGGCACGAGCGTGCAGTGGTTCTGAAAAAAATTGGAGCGATCAGGCCGCGGCGTCGGTGAGGAATTTTTCGACCGTGTCACGCAATTGCTGGGCGGCAGCCTCAACGGTTTCCGAGCTCGCCAGCACGGTTTGCGATGAACTCAAGGTCTCGGTGGCGGCGCCGTCGACTTCCTTAAGTACGGTGGCGATGCGGTCGGTTTCTCCGGCAGCGTGGGTAATGTTGGTGGCGATCTGATTGGTCGCCACGTTTTGCTGATCGATGCTGGTCGCGATCGTCTCGGTGTAGCGGTTGATTTCGTTCATGCGCTCGGTGTTGCGGCGGATCGCCTCGACGGCGCTCGCAGTTGCGGCCTGTACCGCGCCGATTTGTCCGACGATCTGCTCGGTTGCCTTGGCGGTCTGCACAGCTAGCGATTTGACCTCGGAGGCCACCACGGCGAAGCCTCGTCCGGCCTCGCCGGCGCGTGCAGCCTCGATGGTCGCGTTGAGCGCCAGCAAGTTAGTCTGGCCCGCGATGGTGTTGATGACTTGCACAATGGTTCCGATTTCCTCGGCGGCCGCGGCGAGCCCAGCGATTTGATCGTTCATGGTGCGCGCTTCGACGAGCGCCTTTTGCACGACGTCGCCGGCGGAGCCCAGTTGGCGGCCAATCTCGCCGATCGAGCCCAGAAGTTCTTCAGCCGCGCTTGCCGCAACGCAGATACTATCGCTGGTGCCGTGGGATGCGGTAACGGCGCCAGTGGCGCGTTGCGAAGTGGCATTCGAGCTTTGCGACAGCGCTTTTGAAGTCGCTTTGAGATCCTCGACGCTGCGGGCGACCGAGCCGAGTACGCCCTCGACACTCTCGCGGAAATTATGGATCGCCGTATCGATAACGGCACGGCGCTTTTCCTGCTCGGCGGCGGCGAGGCGCTGCCGCTCAGCTTCATGCCGCTCGGTGATGTCTTCGTGGGTGGCGAGCCAGCCGCCGTCGGGCAGCGGTTTGCGCACGGTATAAAGCACGCGGCCATTCTTGAGCTTGAGGATGCGATCCCCGACCTGGTTGGTGGCCACAGATGCGAGCACGCTCTCGACGTAGGCTTTCGGATCGGGCCCAGTGTAGTCGCCGTTCGCCGCCCGGAATTCGAGAATGTCGCGTAGCGTTGTGCCGGGCCGGCTCAGCTTCTCCGGCAGGCCATACATTTTGACGTAGTTGTTGTTGCAGATGACCAGGCGATGCCGGCCGTCGAACACACACAGGCCCTGAGAAATGTTGTCGAGCACGAGATCGCGCATCGCATCGCGCGTCACGCCACGACCCATCAGGTAAAAGATCTTTCGGAGAAGCATCCAACCAGCTTTCAGCGGAGCTGAAGATGGTGGGTAGGTGTTAGTTTCTCGTTAATCGCCTTTGACGCCCTGAAACCGGGCGATCTCGGGCCTCTTATGGCAAAGGGCTGCCGAGACGGCGCGCTTCGTCAGCGATCCATGCACGGTAGAGCACAATCGGCGTGACGCCGGTCATGCCGCCGCAGCCGCCTTCGAGCTTAGGCCCGGTCGACCAGGACACGACGCCGATGAGCGCCGTGCCTTCGTAGACCGGCGCGCCCGAATCGCCGGTGCAAGCCCCAAGCCCCGACGTCTTGCCGTCGGTCTCGGGATCGACCAGGCGAATTTGCAAATTGCCGGGCTTGCCGGTGGCGACGAGCTGCGCCGAGCGTAGCGTGCCACCGGTCTTACCGTCGTGGCGCACGGCGACCCCGTAGCCGGTCACGGTGTAGCGGTCGCCGACTTGAGGCGCGCGATCTGACGCCGACAGCTGCGCCGGCACAATGCCGGCGGGCAGCGGCGAGACGAGCTTGATGAGCGCGACGTCCGCCGTCGCGCGATGCGCCAGCAACGTCTGAATGTTAAAATTCGGATGGCGGCTGACGCTCTTGACGTCGAGCAATTTCGGCTGATGGGCGGCGTCGAACTCGACCAATTTGTAGTCCGCGCTCGGTTGCACGCAATGCGCGGCGGTGAGCACAAGATCGGTTGCGATCGCTGAGCCGGTGCAGAACGTGCCGCCCGATCCGACGATCATCACGGCATTGCGGCCCTGCAACAGCGCGACCGGCGCATTGCCGACCATCGCAAGAGCGGGCGCGGTGATGAGGCCGAGAGCGGCGAGGGCAAGAAAATTTGGACGAAGCGACATAAGGAACCTCAAACCTAGCGCGCCATAGCGCCTTTGTCGCCGAGGCCTCTTAAACCGGTGGGCGCGCATCTGCGCCCAACACTCCCATCATTATTGCTGTACGACGCGGTGTCGAAAGTCGGGATTGACCCGAAGCTCGGATGTCTACTAAATAGTATACAATCAGAGGGCTTCGCGATGGTTTCCAAAGCGCGAAAGAATCCGGCCGCCGCCGGGCGGCTAGAGGTTGCTTCTTTGGCTAAATCCGTTGCCAGTCTAATCGCGGGAAAGGTTGAAGAGGACGTTGTCCTGG